>JANMWP010000246.1:0-3644 GCA_031394065.1 Chitinophagaceae bacterium | reverse complement strand
CCACTTGCCTGTAATTGTAAAGGCCTGCCCGATGGTGTGATGGTATCGTTACCTGCAAATGCATTGGTGCTGTAAATAATAATATTTTTTTCTAAAGAATCGCTGTAACAACCATTAGATGCACTGGCATATAACTTAACGGGATAATTACCACCGGCTGTGTAAACATGTAGTGTATCCTTCGCATTTGAAATTCCGCCATCGCCAAAAGTCCATTTCCAGGTTGTTACGGTGGCCGAATTATCAACTGCTGTAAAACTGATCACATCATTTTTACAACCATCAGTAAAATTAAAACTAACATTGGGACTTGGGATGATAACAAAGGATTTGGCAACTGTATCACTTACACAACCGGCATTGCTTGTGGCAACAAGCTTTACCGTTTGCGGGCCTGCAGCAAAAGTGCGTACCGGGTTTTGTTGTGTGCTCCATTCAGTTCCGTTGTATATCCAGCTCCATTGATTTACCGTGCCACCTGCAACTAATGTTGAATCGGAAAACTGCACCGGCAAACCGGTACAAAGCGGATTACTGAAACCAAAATTGGCTGTTGGCTTTGCAGATATATTTATCGTTTGCGTTAATGTATCAGAAATGCAACCTCTTGAATTGGTTACAACATGTTTTATAGTAACCGGCCCTGCTGTGTTGTAATTAGTTGATGGATTTTGTTGGGTAGAGAATTGGCCATTGCCCAAATCCCACCACCATCCTGTTATTGGTATACCATCAGTTGTGTAAGAAGAATCGGTAAGTGTGGTTAATGCTGATTGGCAGATGGTATTGTTTTTGAAATAAGCTGTTGGTTTATTTGCAACGAATATGACTTTTTGAACTTGGCCTGCACAGGCGGGTCCACCATCGGTAGTTGCAATAAAAAGCACTAAATGATTACCAGGAGTAGCAAATTGATGAGTTGCATTCTGAGTTGTATCCAAAGGGCTTCCATCAGTGTAATTCCATCTCCAGATATTAACAGGGTCATCTGTTGAAACAACAATTCCAAAAAAGCTGGTTGACGTACCCAAACAAACAGAATCTGTAAAAGTAAAATCAAGCACAGGTCGGGAATACATATGAATGGTTTTGAAAAGCGTATCAGATTCGCAACCTTCTAATGACTTAACTGCCAGTTTTATTACTTTATCGCCCCAGGTTGTATAATTAATCGTATTAACTGTAACTGTAGATGTTTGCCCGTTACCAAAGTCCCAATACCAGTCATTGATCGTTCCTACAGTAGCATAGGAGGAGTCTGTAAAAACAATTGATGGATTGGGTGGCATTGGTATACAGGTTCCGCCTTGCCATATAAAATTAGCAATAGGCTTACTCCCAATTCTCACCACCTGCGTATTTGTCGCTTCACATCCATCTGCACCACGCACTCTTTGTATAACAGTAAAATCGCCGGCAGTTGTATAAGTATGTACCGGGTTTAAATTAACAGAATCAATCGGGCTACCATCTCCAAAGTCCCACCAGAATTTTGCCAGCGGTGTAAAAGTTATGGTTGAGTCTATAAAAATTATCGGTTCATTTATACATCTTTTTTGTGTTGGGTTAAAATGAAAAGAAGGATTTAATGCAGTTTTAAACCGTTGTAAATTAAACAGGCCTCCGGTACTTCCGGTAAAACCCCAATAAACCATCGGGTTACCTCCAAAAACAGTTGCTACAAAATCTCTTACCGTAGTTAAGCGTAAGCTGCCATCTACATAAGTCGTAAATGTTTTGGTTATTGCATCCCAAACAATACGCAATGAATGCCAGTTACCATCTTCAATATTATTATTGCCATTGATAGCTGTAACGGGCCCAGCAATATTATTTGCAGTAGCGTGATTTAAATCGCCATTTAACTGAAAAGCAATATGGTCGTAAGCAGGGTCATTATCAGGAGAACTGTTTTGATACGTATCTAAGGTAACTCCTACCGCAGGCAAAATACCTCCATAACCCAAACCACTGCCGGTTCCGCCAACGCTGGTGCTTATTGGTTGCAATACAAATGCAATACCATCTGCACCTTCAACAGTTGTTTCAAGAGCGCCCAAAAAAACATCAAAATTAAAATCGAATGATTGTGTAAGATCAATCTTTGTATTATTCCATACCGAACCGCTTTGGCCGCCTACATTTTGTGTTAACGTATATAAGTTGCAGGCATCCCGGGATGCATTTCCATTTACAGTATATTGAGCCAACAGGCTTTGGCTGCATTGTATCAGTACAATTAAACTTAAAATTCTTTTCATGTTTTCAATTATCAAACTTGATAAATAAATTTATTTAACCATACAGCAGCAATATTTTTATTTATTGAGGGTTTACAGCGGGTAAGTAAACTTGTGAGAATCAGGTTTGGTAAGTTTAGGCAAATTGTACCTGAAGTATCTACTTCGCTAAAATAAGAAAAATAAAGGAATGTGGCTTATACCTGTGGATATATTTTACCGGGCCATTCTTAAAAAACCTGATACCCTACTGTTTCTTCATCACAATTTTTTCATTCATATCGGCCATTACCTGTTTTTTAAAATCAACTAGTTTTGTGTAGTCGGCTGCTTTAATTATACGGTCTTTAATTTGCAGTAATACAATGGCGGTAAGCGTTCTTGTGGCTGCATCCCAATTATAATTACAGCTATAATAGGCAAAAGCAAATTCTATCAATTTATTTTTAGGAATATTTTCGGCAGTAAACCCTGCCGGGAATTTATAAACCGTTGTATCTATTACCTGGTAAGGGCAGGTAAAATAATAATCGCTTTTCCGCTTTTCATATTCAGGAATCTCTTCATCAAAAATGGGATACAGCCTGGTTTCAAAAAAAAGTTTACTGCCGGCATTAAAGGAAAAAATTTTTTCATAATCCATCGTTGCACTAACCAGGTAAGGGTTTTCCTTATTTTTTGAATTGCTGATCTCGAAGTTATCGGGTTGCTTCCATTCATTATATGTGATAAAATATTTTCTCTTTTCATCTTCTTTTAAATCATGATAACGCATTAATAACCGGTTCCTGCCTTCTCCCCATAAAGTATAATTTGTTTTTACTTTTCCGCCTCCTTCTTCATTCACTTCAATTAAGGTTTTTACCGTTTCTGTATTGCTTTTATAATTGCTGACAGGTGTATTTATCAACACACCACCGGCATCAGTAATCATCATGGCTTTTCGGTTTTCGGTAAAAGGGCCCAGTTGTGCAAAGGGTAAAGTAGTGCTGGTACACTCCAGCCAAATACTGTCTTTTGGTTGCGGAACACAAAGAATAACATGATTAAAATAATGTGCCGGAAAATCCTCAAATACAATTCCCGGATCCATCCCACCTTCAATAATGACAACATTTGATTTTACAGATACAGCATCCAATGCCGATTTCAGGTAATTACTCAGCGCCTTGCAATCGCCATATTTTTTATCATCAACAAAACTTGCCGGAAAAGGCCTTAAACCACCAATGCCCAGTTGTATACTTACATACCTCATATTATGCTGGAGGTAATTATATAAAATTGCTGCTTTTTCAAGATCGGATTTTGCATCCTTTACCAAATTACCGTAAAATAATTTTCTGTCTTCTTTTAATTCGGTTGTTTTCAGGTAAACCTTATTATACCAGGCGCCAAAATTTT
>JANMWP010000187.1:0-3072 GCA_031394065.1 Chitinophagaceae bacterium | reverse complement strand
AGGATACACAGCCCCATCGGGTCCCTGGTTGTAAAAGCTAACATTACCGCCGGTAACAGGCGTATCAAATTTTATACAGGCTTCGCCCATGCCTTTTATGGCATGTACAAATTGGTAATAAACTTCAGGATCAAATGGATTGCCAAAATTTAAACAGTTGGTAACGCCCAGGGGCTGACCGCCGCTGCAAACAATATTACGTGCCGCTTCAGCAACCGCTATCATGGCGCCTTTATAAGGATCGGCAAAAACATAGCGACTGTTACAATCTGTTGTTAAAGCCAAAGCCTTGTTGGTTGGTTTTGCCAAAACGATTGCTGCATCGCTTGGCGCATTGGTGCTGGCGTTGCCGGTGCCAACCATGCTGTCATACTGCACATAAATCCATTTTTTACTGGCAATATTTGGTATCTGAATTATTTGCTCTGCAACAGATTTTAAATCTGTTGGTACAGCAATACTATCAGGATTGAATGCTTTTATCTTTTCAAAATATTTTGGTTCGCTGTAAGGTCTGTCGTTTTGCGGTGCACCGCCACCCAATACCAATTCATAAGCAGGTAATGTGGCTTCTAAATTTCCATGCATATAAAATTGCAGCATACCATCATCGGTTACTTCGCCAATTTCGCTGCAGGGTAAATCCCATTTTTTAAAAACATCCAGCACCAATTGTTCTTTTCCTTTTTCAGCAACTAATAACATGCGTTCCTGGCTTTCGCTCAGCAATAATTCCCAAGGCTTCATATCTTTTTGGCGGGTTGGCACTTTATCTAAATCTATTCTCATTCCTGCTTCTCCTTTCGCACTCATTTCAGATGTAGAGCAAATAATTCCGGCTGCACCCATATCCTGCATACCCACTACAGCACCGGTTTGTATCACTTCAAGGCAGGCTTCTAATAATTTTTTTTCCTGGAAAGGATCGCCCACCTGCACGGCTGGCAAATCTTCGGCACTGTCAGCTGTAATATCTGCCGATGCAAAACTGGCACCGCCAATTCCATCTTTACCCGTTGCACTTCCTACAAAAAAAACAGGATTGCCTTTTACATTACCGGAAGTTGCAGAAACGGTTCCGCCATTTTTTAAAATACCAACGCTCATGGCATTTACCAATGGATTGGTATGGTAACAATCTTCAAAATAAACTTCGCCGCCAACCGTTGGTACGCCAAAGCAGTTGCCATAATGACCAATGCCATGTACAACTCCTGCTAAAAGATGTTGTGTTTTTGCTTCAGTCAATTTTCCAAAGCGTAAAGAATTTAAAGAAGCGATGGGCCTTGCACCCATCGTAAAAATATCGCGGTTAATACCACCAACACCGGTTGCTGCACCCTGGAAGGGCTCTATAGCCGACGGATGATTATGAGATTCAATTTTAAAAACAACACCGTAGCCATCGCCAATATCCATCAGCCCTGCATTTTCTTCACCGGCTTTTACCAACATTTTTTTACCATCACGTGGCAGTGTTTTTAACCACTTAATAGAGTTTTTATAACTGCAATGCTCACTCCACATGGCACTGAAAGAACATAGCTCATTAAAATTGGGTATACGGCCCAGTTTTTCTTTTATCAGTTCAAATTCTTCGGCTGTTAATCTTAATTGTTCAGCTGTTTTTACTGTTATTTCCATAAATGTTGATGAACGCTTGTTGAGAAAACGCAAAGGTAACTATTGGATGTCTTTTATCCTGACCCGTAAAAGCAAATATTTTAACTATCTTCCCACACCAAAATATGCGGCTTTGAATTACCTGTTATTTGCTGTTTACTTCATTGTTTTAAGCTGGTTGATATTGCGTGTGCCTTTTATTAAGAATGCCGGTATCAACCATAAAATTTTGCTGGGATTGTTTTTTATTAAAATCCTTGCTGGTATTGCTATTGGCTGGATAGCTATACATATTTACGGCCCCGGAAATGATTATTGGGATGTGAATGATTTTGCCAGGGAAGAATATCAATTATTATTCACCGATCCGGCTAAATACTTCGCCAATATTTTTACTTCCGGTTACCAGGGCGGTTATGGTGGTATATTCAGTTCAGGTGATTCGTACTGGAACGACCTGAAAGGAAATATTGTGATTAAACTGGTTTCCATCTTCAATATTTTAAGCCGGGGCGATTATTATATCAATAGTTTGTTTTTCAATTTTATCATTTTTTTCGGACATGTTATTTTATACCGGCTGTTTATAAAGATATTTCCGGAAAGAAATTTATGGATAATCATTGGTTGCTTTCTGCTGCCTTCAACCATTTACTTTTCATCTGGTATTCATAAAGATGGGCTGGTGTTTTTAATGATTGCAGTTTTGATCTACAGCGTTTATGAATCTATTTTAAAAAATAGCATTTCAATAAAACGGATATTATTGATTCTCGTAAGCCTCGTCTTTCTTTTTTTATTGCGCAATTTTATTTTCCTTGCTTTGGTACCAGCTTTGTTTGCCTGGATTTTAGTTGCAAAGACCAAATGGCCTGCCATACCGGTTTTTGCAGCCGTTTATTTGCTTTGCGGCCTGTTGGTTTTTAATATAGATGCTGTGGCACCTAAAATAAAACCATTAGAAATAATCATCGCAAAGCAAACGGAATATTTGAAGCTGGAGAAAGCTGCCACACAAATAGAACTAGCCCCTTTGCAACCAACATTTAAAAGTTTTGCATTCAATGCGCCGCAGGCAATCAATCATAGTTTTTTAAGGCCTTATTTGCTGGAGTTGCCTGTAAAATCTTTATTGCCATTAAGTATCGAGTTGTTTCTCTATCAGTTTTTATTTGTACTATTTCTCTTTTTTAAGAGAAAAAATATCAACCCTTCAAATACTACTTTTTTGTTTTTTACAATATTTTTTGTGTTCACTGTCTTTTTAATAATTGGTTATATCGTACCAAACCTTGGCTCCTTAGTCAGATACAGGAGCCTGTATCTTCCTTTACTTATTACACCTATTTTATGTTGTATTGATTGGCAAAAACTGGTTGATAAATTCAAATTATAAATTATAAAATATAAATTATTTTTCCACAATTTGTATTTTTTGATGGGATAAAG
>JANMWP010000183.1:0-2244 GCA_031394065.1 Chitinophagaceae bacterium | reverse complement strand
GCAGCCAGCTACGCCAAATACATTTACTGGAAGCTGCTGTGGTAAACAAACCCATTACCAAATACCCGGTTGATGGCGATAATGTAGTTGTAAAAACAAGCTTTGCTATGTACAATTATATACCAACGCTGCCCGGCGAGCCTTATCCCAATTATTTAGGTGCTGTGTACATAAACGATACCCAATACTTTGCCGATGTACCACAAAGCGCCTGGGAGTTTTACATTGGTGGTTACCAGCCCGCCCAAAAGTGGCTTAAAGACCGCAAGGGAAGAAAGCTTGAGTTTGAAGATATACTGCATTATCAAAAAATAATTGTGGCATTAACAGAAACAGATAGATTGATGAAGGAGATAGATAAGGTAGAGATTGAATAAGAAACAGATAAACTAAAAAATATAAAAATGAAAGTATCTGAATTTTGTTTTAAAGTTGCAGTTACTTGCCTTGTTCTGGTTGCTGCATTAGGATTAATATATTGGATATCTACTACAAGGGAACTAATCCAATTTATAATTGGTATTGCTGCTATTGGTTTTATTGGGTTGGTAATTGGTATAATTTCCTCTATTTGGGAATAAATTATTTCTCTTTCTTCTTTCTCAGGCGAGTCTCTGCCTGAATTTCCTCTTCGCAGCAACGTCTCCGGTACGGGACGTTGCGTAACTGGATTTAGTAACTAACGCAACGTCCTGGGCCCAAACACAAATCTGTGGAGAGACGTTGCTGAGAAAAAAAGGTTATTATAGCCAACAATAAAAACATTGCTACATTACCTGCATCCTTTGCTGTATAATACCCGCCGCCTGCCAAAAAAAGTCCTTTGTTTTTTAAAAGATATACATCAACTGCCAAAAGATGGTTTTCTGTTGCTGTAAAACGGCTTTGCTTTGGCAAAATATGCCGCAGTGCTGTAAAAAGTTTTATATCGCTTGCTAAAAAATAGCCTCCCCTTGCTAAAAAATAGCCTCCCCCTGCAAAAAAATGCCTTTACGCTGCCAAAAGATGCCATTGCCCCGGCAAAAAAACAGGAGGCAAAACAGGGTAAAATAAGACAAAAAGAGATATAATTGGAAATGTATATACTAAAACATGCAGTAGCAGCTTTTAATATACTGCCCGCAATTTTGCGGGTAATAATTAAAACCTCTTTTATGAAAATAGTAAAAGTAAGTATCAATTTCAGTAGTTACACCGACTCTGACCTGGAAACCAAGGCAGAAATGATCATTAAAAACATGACGGGTAATCCCGATTTTAAGGATCCTGTACCCACACTGGCCGACCTGCAAACCGTGGTAACCGCTTACAGCAATGCACTGGTAAAGGCCGCCAACCTGGGCCGCAGCAATGTGGCCGAAAAGAACAAACTGCGCCGGCAGCTTGAGCTTTTGCTGAGCCAGTTAGGCATGTACGTAATGTACATTGCCAAGGGCGATGCTGTAATATTAACCGGCAGCGGCTTTACGCTTACAAAAACGCCCGAGCCACTGTATATTACTAACCCCGGCAATGTTAGTCTTAACAACGGCATTACCAGCGGCGAGCTGGTGGCCTCTGTAAAAGCAGTAAAAGGCGCCAGGAGTTACCTGCACCAGATTACTCCTGAGCCGCTTACTGCCGAAAGCATCTGGGAAAGTAATGCTGTAAGCACAAGTAGTTTTACTTTTAAAAACCTGCAGCCCGGTAAAAAATACTGGATAAGGGTAGCTGCTGTGGGTAGTGGCCGGCAAATTGCCTATAGCCCCAACAGCTCGCAATATGTGCAATAGGGTGGTGCTGTGTTAAAAAATGCTTCGCAGCATGTGAAGCATTTTTTAACATTTTACAAAAAAATAATACCTGAAAAATGCAACAATATAACAAACGGTTTATATATTTGTAATAGTGAGAAAACGGGTAGTGGTTTTAAGCAGGTGCTATGCCGGTATTGGCCATTAAAAATAAAGTACCGTGTAAGCACGGGTATAACATAGTTGTTGTTAATTATTTTGTAACCCTGGTAATAAAACCCTTTTATTATGGATGAAAATATAAATACACCCGGCCAACCGCCAAACCAGCCAGAAACTACGTGGATAGATGCACAGCAAATGATGCAGATCTTTTTCATAAGCCCATCAACTTTAAAAAACTGGCGGCAAAACGGCACTGTTGAATACAGTAAAATAGGAGGTAGAATATTATATAATAAACAGGCTGCTTATCGCCAGCTTGAAGCAAGGGTAAAAAACAGGGATAAAA
>JANMWP010000156.1:0-4441 GCA_031394065.1 Chitinophagaceae bacterium | reverse complement strand
ATAATAGGCAGGTACTATGCCATTACTGCCGGTAACTGAAAAAATGGTATTATTGGCATCAGAAAATTGCTGACTGATATAGGCATAGTTTACAGTTGTTGAGAACCTGGTGTTTTTAAATGTTAATCCTGAACGCAGAATATGATTGGGTGCCGTTTCAACTTTTTTTCCTTTAAGCAAATCTTTTTCTGAACTGATATACCTGGCATCAATATAAGAATAGCTTACAAACAATAACAAATTGGCTTTTGCTTGCTGTTTAAATGATTTGATGATATTCCATTCTGTAAATGTTTCAACGCCCATGTTCCTGGAATCAGCGATGTTGGTACTGATGATATACGTGCTGCCATCAGGACGTTTCCTGGTTACTAATCCAATCCTATCTTTGTAATTAAGTATAAATCCGCTGAAATCAAAATTCAGAAACTTCTTATATTTTCCCCTTATGCCTATATCCATATTATATCCTCTTGAATCTTTCAGATCCGGATCTATTTCCAGGTTGGGAGCCGTGATGCGGATATCATTAAAATTGGCAGACCTGTAACCTTCTGTATAGTTTGTATACAGGTCAATGGTTTCATTTATTTTATATGCTGCACCCACACCAAATAAAGGAAACTGTCTTTTGGTGTTAAGTCCTTTTTCTGCTGTACGAATCCCGGCGGAAGAATTAAAATAGCCATCCGCAAAGAATTTGATGTATTCATACCGTATGCCCGGCACAATGGAGAGTTTGCCAAATCTGAAAATATTTTCCACAAACAGTGCTACGTTTAAATTTCTAAAAGCATAATCACTGTATTCTAAATTGGCAGGATTAAGGAATGTATAATCAGCATCTTTGCTCTTTGAGCCCAGCCCCTGGCTTCTCAGTGTTCTTCCTTTATAAAACCTGATGCCCCCTGCAAGTACGCCTGATGCTTTTGCAGCTATTTTATATTCAGTTAGGTATCTTAATTCTGCTCCAAAATTTTGATAACGGTCTGCACGTATATCCCGGTAACCTGTATCGGCAATAATATTTACGGGTTTGGTATTTTCAATACTTTTTCGGGATGCCAGCAACATATAAGTAACCAGACTTATCCTGGAGCGGTCAGATATATTGTATTCCAGTTTAACGGATGGAATATTCCAGTTAACCTTAAACCAATTTCGTTCACGTACCGATTTTCTTGCATCAACTTTGTACATCGAATCGGTAAGCCCGGCAGAAAGATGTAACAGGAATTCCATCTTGGTAAATTCTGCACCAATATTCAGTTTCTCATTTACTTTGTAAGAAAAGGAGGCAAATCCCGTGTTCCACCTGTAATCAGAATTTTGTCTCCATCCACTGGCGGTGCGGTGATGGAAATAGCCAAAATAACTCCATTTCTTTTTGGTTCCTCCAATACTGTTATAGGAGTTGAACAGGCCATAAGAACCTACTGATTGCTTTACCTCTATCTCTATAGGTTTAGTTGTGCTGCCCTGTTTTAAAACAAAGTTTAACAAACCACCCATTTGCGTGCCATATTGGAGAGATGCGGAGCCACGAACTACTTCTATATGCGATACAGCATCCATAGGGGGTGAGTAGTACAAATCTGGATAACCCAGAATATCTGCAGCTATATCGTAGCTGTTCTGCCGCGTATTAAACTCCCACGACCGGTTAGGGCTAAGCCCCCTGGAAGAAACATTTACCTGTATTCCCGATCCATCGTTTTCCCAAACATTAATACCGGCTACTTTGGAGAATACCTGTCGTGCATTATTGATAGCCAGGTTAGCATCGATATTTTTCATTACTAAAACATCATTTTTTTTTGCTTCAAATATGGCAGTGCCCCGTACAGGATCCATCCGGCCCAGGCCATTCAAATGAATTGATTTATTTATTACCATCTCTTCAAGCTCCAATACAGCAGTATCGGTTAAGTAGATATTTAAGTCCACAAACTCCTGATTTACATGTAGAGTTTTTTTATACCTGCTCATGCCATCTAAAAAAACCTCAAGCTTTGATTTGCCAAACGGAACTCCTTTAAGCTCAAAATATCCCGATTTATCAGTTGTAGTTTTAAATATGCTGTCAATACTAACCATCATTCCGGCACAACTGGATGAAGGATGTTTTAAATGACCTGTGATTGTGGCTTTTTTCTGACCATAGGTAGAATGGGTAAATAGTATTAGAAGGAATGCAAAAATATATGTAGGGTTCATGCCATAATTTTTAATGTACACACAAAGGTGAAGAGGCAGGCCCATGTGGGATGCCATCACCAGATTGATTTTTATGAGTTATGAAACCGTGATACGGGGAGGGGGCAAAAGAATATCTTTGCAGCGATGTGTAAGCGGTGAGGAATAAGCTGATGTAACAGGTAAAGAATGGGAGAGTGAAACTTTTATATTTGATTTATTATTTTGCAGCATATACTCAGCTGAAAATGTCTGGTTAAGAACAGCTGCACCATCTCCGGAGCTGTTAAATTTCAAACTGCAGTCTGCCACCATTTCCATTTCTTTTTTCTCGGTAATACAATATGCGTAGATAATTCCGTTCAAAATTTTCTTTTTGGTAATATCATACATTACCCCGTTTAAAATAAAAACCTCACCTGCTGTCTCCCAATGGATACGATCTGCATTGGCAGTAAGATTAATGATTTCACATTCGCTTTCGGGCATGGTGCTCAGGATGTGCTGCTCAATCTTTTCCTTTTCGTCAAACCGCATAATACTGTAAACCAGATAATACGCTACCTGGTTATAGAAAAAGATCATCAGCATCAGTATTGTAAAAATTTTATTCAACTAATATTTATGTTTACAAAAATAAACTTAAAAATTTATGGTTATAGACTACCGGTGTATAATATAAAAACATGTATTTTACTTACTGCCTTAACGAAAAAATATACAGTTTAGTACCCGTTAACAGTCTAACCGGCTATTGGTTGCTTATTACAGGCAAAAAATCCGGTTAATGTGTTTCAATTTTTTCTTCAACCAGTAAAATGCGGTTCCCTTTACGGGCCAGGTAATAAAAACTGTTTGCAGTGTCAAAATAAATCATACCCAATCCCGGTAATTCATCATAGCTGGTTCCATTATTTCCATCAACTACAACCAGTTTCTTATTATCAAGCATGGCTGAGTAGACAAGCCGCTTGCTGTCAGGGCTGAAAGCTATATGGTAAATATCCTGATAAACTTTACCCTCCACATTATCGGTAACCACAAAACGTTTGGTATCATCTTCAGCAGCAAAAGCAATGCGCCTGTTATCAGGGCTGAAAACTGTTGTGGCCTGTAATACATCACTGTAGCGCTTGCTTTCCCTGTTATTGGTGACTATAAAAAATGCATCATGTATTTCGGCTTCAAAAGCAAGTGTTTTACTGTCCGGGCTGAATTTAAAGCTTTCTTCAACAACCGTTTCATAAAGTTCAGATCGTTTCCCGTTGAGGGATATGTAATGATTAAAACCATCCTTACCTTTTTCAGTTGCCTCCAGTGCATAGGCTAATCTTTCACCATCCGGGCTAAAGCAAAGCGTATGTACAAATTCATATTTTTCGCTAACTGCGCCATCCAAAACAACAATATGTTTATTATTAAGCATTGCCTGAAACGCATAATGTTTGCCACCATTGCCGAAAATAATGGCACCAATTTTTTCGTACGGCGGACTCATTTTACCATCAACAATAGCATAGGAATTTTTTCCATTAATTGCCCGGTAAGCCAGTCTTTTATCATCAGTGCTTAAAACCGGAAAACCCACATCATCAAAAGGTAAACCCTCTTTATTATCTGCAACAATAAATTTTTTATTATTCAGCAAAGCTGTGTAATAGATTTTTTTTCCGTCTTTACTGAAAACAATACTGTTAAAATCAACATCATCGTAAGGCTTGCTTTTAATACCGCTGAAAACAATGATTAGCTTTTTATCTTTGGCTGCAACGTAGGCAATATCGCTGTTATTGGGGCTGTATCTTACAAATATTATGGTTTCATCCTTGCCTGCTTTAAATTCGCTGTTATTGTTGGTAATCCATTGCCACCGGGCGCCCTGTAAAGCTTGATAAATAAAAGATTTGCCATCGGGGCTGAAAACCGGGCTGCAAACACTGTCGTATGGGTTTCCTTTAAATTCATTTACCAGAACCCGCTGCTTTTTTCCGTCACGGATGCAGCAGGCGATTTTCCGCATATCGGCAGTAAAAGTAAAACTGTTGTTAACCAGGGAAGAATCATTAATGCTGAGCAGCAGAGTTTCTTTTACTATTCTGTTTATTGGCTGAGCCTGGCTAATATTGAAAAACGAAATAAAAAATATGGAAAAAAAAGCAGATTTTATTTTCATAATACCTTTTATTAATTTTATTTAGGGTAAATATTTTTTTCAAAATTAACACAATTTTTTTTTTTTTTTTTT
>JANMWP010000151.1:0-5361 GCA_031394065.1 Chitinophagaceae bacterium | reverse complement strand
TAACCGGTGCTGTTAATTACAGAAATTTTGATGGCGTAGGAGATCCACTGGCTTTTATTTTTGAACCACAAAACCTGAATGTAGGCTGGATGCAGTTTTTAGTGGCTGTTGTTGCTGTTGTTGCTATGACCAGCGTTTTACTGGTTTTTCAAATGGGCCAGCCACGTATCTGGATGAGCATGAGCAGAGATGGCTTACTGCCACCGGTATTTAAAAAAATTCACCCTAAATTTAAAACCCCATCCTTTGCAACCATTATTACGGGTTTGGTTGTAGGTGTTCCTATTCTGTTTACCGATAAAACATTTGTACTTGATTTTACCAGTATTGCAACCTTGTTTGCCTTTGTATTGGTCTGTGGTGGTGTATTGTTAATTCCCCGTAAGGAAAAGATAGGTGGCCGTTTTCATCTGCCTTATATCAACGGACAATTCTTTTTTCCACTGATAGTCATCGGTTCAGTCATAGTAGCCTATTTACTTTCAAAAACATATTTTTCCGGTTTATTTAATTTTGATTACAGTGCCGATGCCGATTATGCAGCCGGCAAAAAAACCTTTATGGATATGGCAATCACCAATATCTCCTTAATTATATTCTGGATAAGTGCTTTGCTGCTGGCTGTTTTTGCCTTTGTAAAAAAATATTCGCTGATACCGTTAATGGGTGTAATTACCTGCATGTATCTGCTTACCGGCATGAGCAAAAGTAACTGGGTATGGTTTATTGGCTGGCTGGTACTGGGTATCATCATTTACTTTTTGTACGGTTATAAAAAAAGTAAGCTGGCTGAAAAAAGTTAATTTTTTTTTGAGCCCGGCATTTAAGCTTTATTCAACTTCATTGGCGTCGCACACTTGTACTTTTGTACCTTTGTGCGACTTTTTTTATATCAGTATTTGGTTTCGGGTATTAATCGAATTAATTCCGGTAATCAACCCAAATCCACGTTCAGACAAATGAAATATCAACCCGGCGATAAAATATTGGTTTTACTTACTGATGAGGAAGGTACAGTAGTAGAAATTATGAATGAGAAAATGGTTTTGGTAGATGTGAAAGGTGTAAAATTCCCTATCTATACCGATCAGATAGACTTTCCGTATTTTAAAATGTTCTCCCAAAAATTCAAGGCCGAAAAAAAGCAGGTTTTTATTGATAATGTGCAAAAAGAAAAAGCAATGCCAAAAACTAAAGAAGGCAATGGTATCAAACTTTCTTTCTTTCCGGTTTTTGATAAAGATATTTTTGATGATGACATTGTAGAGAAATTCAAACTCTACCTCGTTAATCAAAATGAAACAGCATATACTTTTACATACAACTTAATGATTGGTGGCGAAAGCGATTTTCAATTAAAGAATATCATTGAGCCATTGAGTGATTTTTACCTGCATGATGTAAAATTTGAAGACCTGAGCGACAGCCCACGCTTTGAATTTGAATTTGCATTGAAAGAGCCGGATAAAAAGAAAGCACCTTATTTTGAAACTTCGTTAAAATTAAAGGCCAAACAATTATTTAAAAAGATAGAAGAGATACAATTAAAAAACGAGCCCTCGTTTTCGTACCTGTTGCTGGATGATTACCCTGATAAGGTACATGAAGAAAAAGTGGATCTGGGCAGATTGGGTAATGCAGGTTTCAGAATTTATGATGCCGGTAAAATAAGGAATAACCTTGAGCCGGCCCGTACTGTAGTTGACCTGCACATTGAAAAACTCACCGATAGTTGGAAACACCTGACAAATTTTGAAATACTAACAATGCAATTAAAAGCATTCGAAAAATATTACGATCTGGCCGTGCTGCATCATCAACCTTCTTTAACCATTATACATGGCGTAGGCGTAGGTAAACTGCGGGATGAAATACATGATATTTTGCGGTTGAAGAGCGAAGTAAAATCCTTTGTAAACCAGTACAGTCATCAGTTTGGTTATGGGGCTACCGAAATTTATTTTGAATATAAATAACCAATATGCCTTTAAATGAACTGCTTATTTATATTTCAGTTGTGGTTGGGTTTGCGCTAACTCCCGGCCCTAATATGATGCTGTATCTTACCTATACATTTGAATATGGCCGTAAGGCTGGGTGGGCGACTGTTGCAGGTATTGTCAGTGCATTTATTGTACATATCACTGCCATCGTTTTGGGTTTAACGGCTCTATTGGTTGCCATGCCACATGCATTGGATCTGCTGCGTTATTGTGGAATTGCCTACCTGTTTTACCTGGCTATTCGTAATTTAAAAAGAGTGCAATGGAAAAAAACTGATACAGCCGGTAACAACGAAGAGGGGTTGGGCAAATTTTATTTTAAAGGTATGATTGGGAACCTGCTTAATCCCGGTTCCCTGTTTTTATATTTTTCAATATTGCCGCAATTCATTCATCCTGAGCGGGGGCATGTTTTAGGACAAAACCTGCTGTTAGGTGGTTTGCAAATGCTGTTTAGTTTTATGACAAATTGCATTATCGTATTTTTTGCAGGTTATGCAACCAATACCTTTTTTAAAAATGAAATGTATCAGCAGTGGGTGAGGTATGTAATGAGTTTTTTAATTGTATTATTTGCCATAAAGATGCTGTTCTTTAAGATGCATTGACAGCTTCTCTTTACCGGAACCTGCCAGAGATGGTATAACAGACCTTACTGTTTATTCTTTTAAAAATTTCTCCATTAAGTTTCCGAAGTTCATTTAATTTCCTTTTGTTGAGTAAGCGGCCCTCGCTGTCGAAATACTGCGGCTGTGGATAATAGGCGAGTACATAATATTTACTGTAAGCAAATGGCCTTTTTAAAGCCACCGGTTTAATCGACATAAATATCAGTGAATGCTTTTTTGCATCAACATAATAATCAGAAAAATTGATCCAGGTGCAACGTATCGAGTGCATTTGCTGAATTAAGTCAACAACCTGCGGGGCATTAAATTTGTATTTTATCAACGTATCAGTCAGCCGTTGTTCATTTAAATTAAACTCATAGATGTAACTGAGCGTATCTGTAATAATTTCCAGCGAAATGGTTTTAAAATCACGGTCGGTAAAGCCAATATTAAACGGTGCATGTGGATAAAGCACTTTGTACGATTCTTCAATCCTGTCAAGCACTTTTTCATTTTCGTAATAATATTTTGTTGAAATATTTTTAGGCGAACAGGAAAAACCTAAGCCTGTAAGCACTGATAAAAACAGTATGATTCTTTGCTTATTCAACATCTGTTCCGGTTTTTGTAAAATGAGAAATACCAAAAACGATCCGTTTAAAAAAAGCAGCAGATAACTGCATTAAGGTTTTACCGCCATAATCCCAATACATCATTGTAATCACATCATCTGTCTTACTTATTTTTTCAACCACAATAAAATGAGTTGGCACGCCGAGTTTAATGGTTACATGGTCTTTTTTATGAACAATACGGTTATTAATAAACAAAACAACAGTACCGGTTTTCAATTTTTCACTTATATAATCATACAGCTCTCCAACTTTCGGACGCATAAGATCAGCACCTCTTGCCTGTACTTTATAATGCAGCAGGCTTTTTGCCATGCGGTTAAATTTGGCATAATTTACCGAAGCCCAAAACCGGTCTTCATCACCCGGATCGTATTTGCGGTTAAAAATATTCAGGTAACCCTTAAAATGCCCGGCCAGCGTTAAAAACCACATCTGTTCTGCCGGGTTAATATCCAATAAACCTTTAAATTTAAGATTCCCTGCCTGCAGCTTAATGGCAGGTGAGGGGTCAAATAAAATATTGGCAAAGGTTGCTTTTCCATCTCTGTATAATTCCATTAATAATTTTGCATAGCCAAGTGGATCATCCTGTAAAAACAAATAGGTTAATGCCCCATAACCACAAAAATTGGTTGCTTTTCCGGGGTAAATACTGATTGGTTGATCAATATTTGCTTTTAAATTCTGTAGAAAAAGTGCCGGTTTGATATTGGGCCAATGGCTGCTGGGTTCAAGCCTAGTAAAAGTTTCAATATAGTTTTTGGCTTGCTGCCGGGTTGATGTAACGTTTACATCTGTTACTGTTACAACTGTTTTGCCGGCATTTGTATAACCATGAATAATTAATAAGCTAACCAATAACAGGGTTATGGCTTTTAATTTACTGGCGAAACGGGTTTTTAATCTAAGGGTCAATTTATATGTTTAAACAGAAAAGGAATTATTTATCGGATAAACCCTTTTTTGGTTTTAATTATACTATGCTTGCAAAATACCTGCCAGTTATCTATGACTTTAGCATAGTTTCATAAAAGTGGTATTTTAAAAATTCAGAACCAAAAAATTGTTAAGAAATAGTAAATGTGTACATTCAATGTTTAAACACTATATATTTGCATCAATAAACAGGTAATTGCACCTTAATAAAATTGTAAAAGATGAAGCGGTATAAGAAATGGTTGATTGCTTTATTGGTTTTATTCATGGCAGGGGTAGCGGTAATATGGTATCTGTTTAACCTGAAATATGATGATACGGCAACCGTAAAGCCTGATTATACGGTTAATGCAAATGATTTTATTAAAGAGTTCCGGCAAAATATGACCAATGCCAATAAAAAATATTCAGAAAAAATAATTGTGGTTAACGGAACCATATCCCAGATTGAAGCTGCTGATACTACTGCCAATATTAAAATGATTGATACCACCAGCGGAGCCTATATCATTTTTGCTTTTCAGCAACAACATCTGAATGAAGCAAAGGCAATGAAAGAAGGAGAGCAGGTATCTATAAAAGGAAGCTGTAGTAACGGCTCCTTCAGCAATATTCTGGAAACAGAATACATAACATTTAAACGCTGTGCAGTTAATAAATAATTTTAAACCTTAAAAATAAAAAATAAACAAATGAAAAAAACAATACTCTCTTTGGCATTGTTGCTGGCAACCGGTTTGCTGTTTGCACAAAAAAAAACGACTACATCGGCTACTATCAGTTTTGATGCAACCACTCCATTAGATGCTTTGCCTAAGGCAGATAACAAAACCGTTATTGCATCACTTGATACCAAAACAGGCAAGATAGCATTTGAAGCAGCTGTAAAAAGTTTTACTTTTTCAAACCCTAAAATACAGGAGCATTTCAATGGGGCAAACTGGATGAACAGTGATGAGTTCACTGCTGCTACTTTTGCGGGTACTATTACCAATTTGAAAGATGTTAAATTCAACAAGGATGGTGCTTACGAAGTTACCGTAACAGGCGACCTGACCATACATGGAGTTACAAAAGCTGCTGAAGCAAAAGGTACAATAACCGTTAGCGGTAAATCTGTAAAAGCTACTTCTGAATTATCTATTAAATTAGAAGATTATGGAGTAAAAGGTGGTG
>JANMWP010000112.1:0-2997 GCA_031394065.1 Chitinophagaceae bacterium | reverse complement strand
CTGTTTTGTATTCGCCAGACAGTGTGTTCCGCATATTTACCTGGCAGCTGGTCATCAATGAGAATATTATTCGCCAGCACGGTGCCATACAAATGAAAATCTACGACGGCTCTTTAAAATTATTTCCGCTTATTGATAAATCGGATGTTACCACAAACGTGCAGGATACCATTGGCAATAATTTTGGTTGGATTGGTGCCATTTATTACAAGATCATACTCAAGAAAAGCAGCAACCAGAATTATTATACCCTGCTGGGCTTTGATGAAAACAATATAAGCAGCAGCCGTAAAATAATTGAAGTATTGAGTTTTGTGAACGACGAACCTGTTTTTGGCGGACGTTATTTCAGTTACGAAGATGATGCTGTTTTTAAAACATCGCAGAGCCGCTACATTATGGAATATAAAAAGGAAGCTGGCCCACGTTTAAATTATGATAAGGAACTGGATATAATCGTTGTAGAGCACCTGGTTTCGGAAAGTAACGAACCCAAAAAGAAATGGACACTGATTGGTGATGGGGATTACGAGGGCTTTAAATGGAAAAACGGTAAATGGGTGCATGTAGAAAAGATTTTCAATTTGGTTACACCTGATGGACAGGCACCTGTTCCCAATCCTATACGTGACCCATCGGGTAACCTGGATGAAAAAAAATTAAAGGGTGCTGAAGAAGAAGTGAAGCCGGTTCCTGCAAAGCCCAAGGGAAAGGGTGATGATTAGGCTTTGCTCCTTTTAAATTAAAAGCTGTCAGCCTGTACTGAGCTTGACGAAGTATTGTCGAAGGCGAGTTTAGAATTTAGTAATTGTCAACTGATTTGCACCGTCTTCGACAGGCTCAGACTGACAGTAAAAAAATGCAGGCATTAACCTTCTACCAAAAACGTTCCCAAATCAACAACCTCGCCTTCACCCATTTTAAATTTTTCCAGACCTTCCACATCTACATCATACATTACTTTACTTTGAAAAACAAGGGCATCGCCTTTGTATAAAGCAAAGTATAAATCGGGATTTGTTTCGGGGTTTAAAAAATCCATATAGTCGCCGTGCTTAAAAGAAACGGTAGCTGTGCCGTTTTCATCCAATGCACTTTTACCCAGGTAATCATCTTCCATCAAATCCTTTTCAAATAACCTGAATTCATAATCAGCACCGGTTAAAGGCGTATCGCTGCCCTTGTTGATAAAGCTGGCTTTCACTTCTATATTAATATCTGCATTTAAAGAAAAATTGCTCATGGTAATTTGTTTTAAGCCCCTCCTAACCTCCCCTGAGGGGAGGGACTATCGATTTTTATTATTGTTTCAAATTTTCATTCCTGCTTTTTTCGCATCAATCTTCTCAAATTTCTTCTCCATTTCCCTCCCCTCGGGGGAGGTTAGGAGGGGCTCTTAATCATTAAGCTTTAGCACCGCTAAAAACGCTTCCTGCGGCACTTCCACATTACCTATCTGCTTCATCCGCTTCTTACCTTCTTTCTGTTTCTCCAATAGCTTACGCTTACGGCTTATATCGCCACCATAACATTTGGCAGTAACATCTTTACGCATGGCACTTATGTTTTCTCTTGCTACAACCTTGGCACCAATAGCAGCCTGTATCGCAATCTGAAACTGCTGTTTGGGCAACAATTCTTTCAGCTTTTCGCAAAGCTTACGGCCAAACTCATGTGCACGGCCACGGTGAATCAATGCACTCAAAGCATCCACTTTTTCGCCGTTGAGTAAAATATCCATCTTCACAATATCGCTGGGGCGGTATTCAAGCGGATGATAATCAAACGATGCATAACCACGTGTCATGCTTTTCAGTTTATCGTAAAAATCAAAAACAATTTCGGTTAAAGGCATTTCAAAACTCAGCTCCACACGGGTGGGCGTTAAGTAATGCTGGTGTGTAAGAATACCACGTTTGGTAATACAAAGCGTCATGATATTGCCAATATATTCCGGCTTGCTGATGATCTGTGCTTTAATAAACGGCTCATCAATATGATCAATCCGGGTAGGATCGGGCATTTCGGTTGGGTTGTTTATTTTAATTACTTCTTTACGAACGGTAGTTGCAATAAAACTTACGTTAGGTACGGTAGTAATCACCATTTGGTTATACTCTCTTTCCAAACGCTCCTGAATTATCTCCATGTGCAGCATACCCAAAAATCCGCAGCGAAAACCAAAACCCAATGCCTGGCTCGTTTCCAGCTCAAACGTAAGCGAAGCATCATTCAGCTGCAGTTTGTCCATACAATCACGCAGTTCTTCAAAATCATCGGTCTCCACCGGAAAAATACCTGCAAATACCATCGGCTTCACATCTTCAAAACCCTGTATTGCTTCGGCAGAGCCATTAACTGTGGTGGTGATGGTATCGCCCACTTTAACTTCCTTGGCGTTTTTAATACCGGTGATGATATAGCCCACATCGCCTGCCGCCACTTCGGGACGGGCAGCCATACCAAATTTTAAAATACCCACTTCATCGGCGCCATATTCAAGACCAGTATTGCTAAATTTTATTTTATCGTTCTTTTTAAGTGTACCGTTAAACACCCGGTAATACACAATAATACCGCGAAAGCTGTTGTACACACTGTCAAATATCAATGCCTGCAGCGGAGCTGTTGGGTCGCCCTTGGGAGCAGGAATACGTTCAATAATGGCAGTTAAAATTTCTTCAATACCAATACCGCTTTTACCGCTGGCATGCAATATGGTTTCGGGCTTGCAGCCAATGAGTTCTACTATCTGGTCGGTTACTTCGGGTATCATGGCACCGTCCATATCAATCTTATTGATAACCGGAATTATCTCAAGGTTATTTTCAATTGCAAGGTATAAGTTACTGATTGTCTGTGCTTGTATGCCCTGGCTGGCATCTACCAAAAGCAAGGCTCCTTCACAAGCAGCCAGTGCACGGCTCACTTCATAACTAAAATCCACATGGCCGGGTGTATCAATCAGGTTAAGTACATATTCCTCGCCTTTCCAAT
>JANMWP010000106.1:0-3972 GCA_031394065.1 Chitinophagaceae bacterium | reverse complement strand
CTCCTGCAGATCACAACCACACTTTATATTTCCACACCAGGCTGGCAAACTGTTTTTTACATTTTATACCCCATTTTTATTATTCTGCTGATAATAGGCTATCGTAAAATAGTTAAAGAAAAACACCTGGTTTAATTGATTATAACAGGTCTGCTTCATTGCAGTTCTGCCAATCCTTTTTCAGTAATTAAAAAAGAATAGATCATTAACAATTCATTAAAGTAATAAGCACATTTACACATTGCCAGGAATTGAATGTGCTGTATATTTGCGGCGCAATTCAGAACTACCGCGATAGATAATGGTTTTTTAAACCTCCTGAAAGCCCTATAACTCCCTGCCAGACTGCTACGCCTGACTATAAGAGGAATTAATACGTAATGAATAAAAAACAGAAATATGAAAAGTGAAGTAATGGGTGTAAGTACACCGCTCAGTAAAAAAGACCTGAAAGATTTATTAAGTGAAACAAAGGAAACCCTTGCAGTTGATATAAAAATTGACAGCAACAACCGTACATTCGGTACAATGGATCTTTGGAACTTACAAAAAAGGCAAAAAACAGCTGCTTCGATGAGAAGATGGCTGATGTAATTGTAATATTATTCTTTTGAAATAATAATTCTTTATTAATGGAATTAAAGCATCCCGATGGTAATCGTGATGCTTTTTTATTGAAAGTAAATTATTGTAACAATACAGTAGTGCCCTGTCTTTTATGAGTTACTCCATCCACGTCAACCGCTTCAACCATCCATACAACAGTTTTTGTTGTCTGTTTCTCACCGTTAACTCTGCCATCCCATCCCGGCCGCTCGGTTTGTGATTGAAACAGCATTTTTCCCCAGCGATCGTAAACCCGGAAGTAATTTAATTTTTTGAAACCCATTAAAACCGGGTACAGGTATTCATTCTTTCCATTACCATCAGGCGTGAAAGCCGTTGGCACATAAATCTCTATTTTCTTTTTAATCTTTACAAACTGTGTGTCAACCGTTAAACAACCGGTTCTTGTTTTTAACTGTACCTGGTACAATTGTGATGCAAGCCCTTTAAAACTTGGCCTGTAACTGGTCGAAAAATCGAGGCTGATAGAAGGCGTCCATAAAACGGTACTGGCAATTTGCCTGGCCTGCAGTTGTTCCGGAAAATTCATCACTGCTTCTACATCGGGATACCTGATACCGGCTATTGGTGCATCAATATCCACAGTAAGTTGCTTAACAGAAAATGTTTGAGGACAATAAATGTTGCTTACCGTTAATTTTATCGGATAATTTCCGGGAGCCGGATAACTGTAAACAGGATTTTGTAAAGTAGAAGTTTGTCCATTACCAAATTCCCATAAATAGGTTAGGATGGAAGGTGAAGTATTAACGGTTTGATTGAATAAAGGTAAGCGCAGGTTTACACAAATGGGTTCCACTTTAAAATCGGCAATGGCATATTTAAATATTTTTACGTTGCTGCTTGTACTGTCGGTACAACCCTTATCAGAAAGGGCAACCAATTTAACCGTGTAATCACCGGGTACAGCGTAGCTATGGGTTACATCTGTAGTTACTGCCGTTGCACCATCTCCTAAACTCCATAGGTATTGCATACTGCCGGTGAGTATGGTACTGCCGTTAATAAAATTAAATTGATTATTTCCAAAACATTGTTGTGCATTGGGTTCAGTAAATGCTACAACCGGTTCGGGATGAACCGTAATATCAAAAGCCGAATCATTGGGACAACCTTTATCCGAAGTAACCGTAAGTCTTACCGTATAAGTTCCCGGTGCTGCATACACATGGGTAACATCACGGGTTGTATCTGAATCGCCATCTCCAAAATTCCAGTTGTATTTCATAGTACCAACTGCCAGTGTACTTGAGTTGAAAAAGATAAACCGGTTGTTTTTAAAACACAATGCACGGATGTTGGAAACGAACCCCGAAACAGGACTGTCAAAAACATGTACTGTGTAGGAAATACTGTCGGTACAACCTTTATCGGATACCACTTTTAGTTTCACAATATAAGTGCCGGGCAGCGCATAAGTATGCGTAACATTTTGTGTGGTTAATAATGTACCATCTCCCAGATCCCAATTGTACAGCATCGTACCATAAGAGATTGTAGTGGAATTGGTAAATACAAACTGGTGATTGTTAAAGCACTGATCCAATGCGTTTGCAGAAAAGTCAACAACCGGTAAAGGATTTACAATAATATCGATATCCGTTGTAGTTAAATTACAACCCACAAAACTGAAAACGGTAGCATGATAAGCACCCGTTTGAACAACATTATATAAAGTATCATTGGCACCCGGTATGGCAACATTATTCCGGTACCATTGAATACTATCAGCAGGGTTAACTTTTAAAATGGCTCCGGCAGTATCGCCTAAACAATATTCACTGATGCCGGTTTGACTGATTGAATTATCTAAAACTGCGGCTCTAACAAGTACCGTATCAGTGGTTAAACAACCACCTCCAAAATTACGGACTGTAAGTACGTATTGTGTAGTTACCGAAGGTGTAGCAATTGGGTTTGATATGTTGGGATTACTTAAATCAGTAGTTGGGCTCCAGGAATAAACAAAACCGGGACTGGGGTTTACACCAACCTGAACAGGTGCATTCTGGCAGGATAACTTATCGGGGCCTGCATTTGCAAATACATTTAGTGTATCTAATAAATCAGCATACAGCGTGTCTCTGCATCCATACCCACTGAAAGGATCAAGAATTACGGCGACTTGCGTTCCTGCAGGTGGTGGAGGTGTAAAATTTATTGTTTGCGTATTTCCTAAAACTGTTGTAAAAGTTGAATTCCACCATTCGTATGATTGGTATCCAAAAGGGGCAGTAACATTAACTGAAGTATCATCAGGGCAATAAGCAGCACCAATGAATGAACTGCTGCATTCGGTATTCACGTCAATATATGCATAGCCAAAATGCACAGTTTGACCACAATCTGTTGTTGTAAATGACACTCTGATAGTCTTACCTGCGTTGCCGTCCAGGTTAATGGAATTGGCTGCCCAATTTCTGTAATATACATTGGGAGTTGATGATAATATAAAACCGGGCAAACCACCGATACCAATTGCAATATCAAAAGAAGAGCAGGGATCTATAGTATTATCAGTTAAATTTTTTACTTCAATAGTTAATCTTGGTTGGATATTGGTAGGATGACCTCCATCATTTAATACCATTGCGTAATTATAAATTAAGCTAAACTGGTTTTGTGTTGGCGGAATTGTAAATGTATATGAAACTCTTTCTGCCTCTCCGCCAGCGGAGTTATTTCCAAGTTTTACAGAATAGTTACTTCCATTAGGACAGTGCTGTGGAAAATTACCATAGGGGTCAACCAAAAAAGGCAAATTACCAGGAATGATTTCATGTCGGTTTGCAGTTGGGGGCGTAGGATTAAGAATAAGATTACCCATCGAAAAAGTGCCTGTGTAGCATTGCCAACCTGTAAAATCACCCGATTCAAAATCAATATTAGGTGGGCATTGGGCAAACGAAGATGATGAGCAGCAACAAATAAATACAGAAACAGCCAAAGCTTTCTTTATACCCTTTATGCGGGTAAAAAATTTATAGAGGTAAAAAATTCTCATATTTGAAAAGTGATTGCTGGAAACGGTTTTCAAGATAAAGCTAAATTTGCTAAATATCTAATTCGGGAAAGTAAAAGCAGGACATAGTTATAAAAAACATCAAGCCCTGTTGTAATAAGAGGCTCTTAGCCAATCTTGTCTACCGCACAGCCTGCATAATCCTGCACATAGTCAATCTTGTTTAGGGCACAGCCTTCATTATCTTACGCACAGTCAATCTTGTTTAACGCATAGCCTTCATCATCTTACACACAGCCAATCTTGTTCAGGGCATGGCCTCCATCATCTTACACACAGTCAATCTTGTTCAGGGCATAGCCTTCATCATCTTACGCACAGTC
>JANMWP010000448.1:0-4473 GCA_031394065.1 Chitinophagaceae bacterium | reverse complement strand
TCATCCACCCGTATAGAACCGGCATTGGTAATAACAGCATCTGCTGTTGGTGATGCTTTTTCCATAGCCGCCACAATCAGTTTGGTAAAATTGGTTTGTATTCTTCTTATATAAGCTTCTCTCCCATCGAGCGGCTCACCGGTTTGCATACAAATTTTTGTTGCATCAAAACCAAGTGATGAATAACTTTTGTTGGCAATATCGGTCCACTTTTTTACAACAACATTAGTTGCAGAATCAAAAGCAATTTTTTCATTCACGTCCAGTATATCGGCCTTTACTTTCAGCTCATTTATTTTTTTATTGAGTTTGAGTTTGATGATGTAAACCGATTTTGCATTGGCATCGGCCTTGGTAATATACACATTGCCAATTTTTGCATAATGCCTTTCATGCTCGTGTCCGCCAATGATTAAAGCCAGCCCGGGTATTTGCCTGGCCAGTTTAATATCATCATCCAAAGCCTGGTGGGTAATGGCAATCACTGCATCGCAACTGTCTTTTATCTGGTCGTAATATTTTTGTGCTGCGGTAAACACATCGGTATAACTTACATAAGCGGCTTTATTAAATGGTATGGTAAGGCCAATAAAACCAATCCGGGCAGTTGTGCCGTCTTTGTCGGTAAAAGTCCGGATATAAGCTTCCGGAAAAGGCTCGCTGCCTGCTTTACCCTGTTTTACAAAGGGCATAATATCATTCCCCTTTTTTTGAAAAGTATTGGAAGAGACCCATTTAAAGGCAGATTCATTGATGCGGTTTTGTACATCCGCTTCCGGAATATCAAATTCATGATTACCAAACACAGCCATATCTACACCGGCTGTGTTCATCACTGCAACCATTTGTTTGCCACGTATGCGGCTTCCTTCAAATTTAAGGCTGTTATAAACCGAAGGACTTAAAAAATCTCCGGCAATAACCAGTATAGTATTTGAATTTTTACTTTGGTATTCTTTTTTAACAGTTGCAACCCTTGCCATACCACCAACTTTTCCGCCATCAAGCGGAGCAATTTCATACACATCATTGATCTGTACAATTGTAATGTCAATCTTACCATTCTCTACAGTGGATGCAGTATTTTTTGTACTGCTGCATGCTGTAAAAAAGATTGATACAGATAAAAAAAGATAAAAGAGAAATTTTTTCATAACGGTAGTTTATTTTAAAGTAAGATAACTATTAAACTACTGCGGGCAAAGCTTTAAATTAAAATCCCAAAAACATCATGGGGTATTTTGCCAGTATATCTTTATTAAAATATTTGCGAAGAAGTTCTTTAAAATCGCCCAGCAGCCGCACATTATTTAAATTTTTATCTGCTTCCCAGGTTGGCAGTTCTACCATACGTTTGTCTAAAGCAATATCAAGATTTTTAATAGATTCAGTTGGCTGCCTGCCAACACTGTATGCTGCACCCAGGTTGTAATAACCCCAGTAATCGTTGGGCAGCAAGGCAACCTGGTTTTTAAACATGGCAATGGCTTCGGGTATTTTTTTCTGATTCAGCAGGCTGTAACCATACCGTTCAATAATATCTTTTTGTGTTTTATTTATTTGAAAAGCTTTGTTGTAATAAAATTCGGCGCTGTCGTATTTGGTAAGCTGCAGGTAATAAACATCGGCCGTATTTTTATAACCACTCCATTCCATAGGCAGGCCGCTATTGTATTTTTTAAATGCTGCAATAGCTTCATTACTTTTATTCTGCGTCATATAAATAGCCCCTAGATTAAAATACACATTTACATTGTTGGGTTGCAACTGAATTACTTTTAAATAATCTGCCAGAGCACTTTTTACATCTTTAAGTGCAAATTTTGCATTGCCTCTGTTAAGTACAGCTATAGTATTGTTGGGTTCATATTCAATGGCTTTATCGTAAAAATGAATGGCTTCGGCATAATTATTCTGATTACTTTTTATGGAACCTCTTCCAAGGTAACCATCTGCATCATCGGCTTTCAGCTCAATACATTTTTCATAATCCTTATCGGCAGCATCATAATTTTTTAATGCATATTGTACAGTTGCCCGGTTTTTATACGCCAGAAAATAAACCGGGTCATTTTTTATAGCAGCACTGTAATCATTCAGCGCTGCAGTATAATTATTTTGCCGGTAATAAACCATACCGCGGTCGTTATAAGCATTGCTGTATGCAGGGTTAATTGCAATAGCTTTGGTTTGATCGGCAATGGAACCCTCGTAATCTTTCAGTGCATATTTGGCAAGGCCCCGATTGTGCAGGGCTTTTTCATTCTTTGCATCCAATGCAACCGCTTTATTAAAATCCACCAGTGCACCGGCATAATCTTTTGCTTTGTATTTCACCAATCCCTGGTTATTCATTTCTATAGAAGTTTGTGCTGTAGCCCCTTTAAAGCAAAATCCAAAGCAAAGCAAACCCACTAAAACCATTTTCTTTTTCATATAATATTAATTTGATTGGTAGCTTAAAATTATGCTATCATTTAGTTACTGTAAAATATCTTTTCCATCCACATTGCAAACAGCGTTCCACAAAATTATTAACCATCGTAAAAAAGCAATTTTAAAACAGGATTTCAAACCGCTGTTATATTTTTTACTGCCACTAACTACACAAATGAACACGAATTATTCGTGCCAATTAGTGAAATTCGTGGCAAATGACCGGTATCTTTAATAAACATAAATAAGCAAATGAAAAACGATTATTTCATTCCGGCACAAACACATATCGGCCATGTACATTTAAAAGTGGCCGATATAAACCGCTCCTTGCAGTTTTATTGCGGCCTGCTGGGTTTTGAGCTGACAACCATGTACGGCGATAGTGCAGCCTTTATATCTGCCGGCGGTTATCATCATCATATTGGCCTCAATACCTGGTACAGTAAAGATTCGCCGCCTGCACCGGCGCATGCAGTTGGCTTGTTTCATACTGCCATTGTTTACCCAACCCGTAAAGACCTGGCATTTATTTACAACAGGCTGCTACAGAAAAATTATCCATTCACCGGTGCATCCGATCATGGCGTATCGGAAGCATTGTACCTGAATGACCCTGATGAAAATGGTGTTGAGTTGTATTGGGACCGGCCCAAAGAACTTTGGCCCCAAAAAGAAGATGGCACATTGGAAATGTTTTCACATGCATTAGACCTGCAAGGCCTGCTGAAAGAACTTGACTGATTTTTATACAGATAACATGCTCAAATATTTATCCATCCTGTTTTGCTTATTCATATCCGCAATTGTGTATGCACAAAAGCAACCAACACAGCAACAGCTTGCGGCTGGCAAAGTGCTTGCCAAAAGCTGCATCGACTGTCATGGTACAAACAAAGCCGTGCTGGCCGATCCGCTGCAGGGAATAAGAAAAATAAGAACAGCAGATTATATTTACACCCTGATGAAAAACTCCATGCGTTTTGCAGATGAAAACAAAACAGCAAAAAAAGCTTTTGCAAAAAGAGGATTACAGATGCCTCCGTTTCCGGATTTAACCAAAGCTGATATAAAAGCAATACTGGATTATTTCGACAGCATTTCCAACAACAAAAAAAATTGACATGAACATACAATACGCAACCTCCGTTGCAGCTTATACAAGATGCTTTGAAGTAATAAAAGAACTGAGGCCGCATCATAACCTTGAAAGTTTTTTGACCACCATGGATGCCATGAAAAAAGAAGGTTATCATTTATTGTACCTCGAAGATGAAGGCCGCATGGTTTCGGTTGCCGGCTTCCGGTTTACCACAACCCTGTATGATGGCCTCATCATTGACTTTGATGATTTTGTTACCCTTGCCGATGGCAGAAGCAAGGGTTATGGAGCCGTGGTTTTTGACTACCTGGTTGGCATTGCAAAAGAAAGAGGAATTAAAACCATTCATTTAAACAGTGGCCACCATCGCTTTGATGCACACCGTTTTTACCTGAATAAGAAGATGAAGATTATTGCACACCATTTTAGACTGGAAGTATAAGATATGGCAGCCAACAGCTCTCAAAAAATAAAATCCGTCTTACAACTCTATGATGCCATCCCTGAGCATGAACGTATGATTGTAGATGTGCTGAGAGCCATCATTACAGAACAGCTACCTGCTTACTGCAAAGAAAAAATATCGTACCAGGTTCCGTTTTTTTATGGCAATAAAGGTATCTGCATTATCTGGCCATCGGCCATACCCCGTGGTGGTATTAAAAAAGGTGTACTGCTTGGTTTTTGGTATGGCAACAAACTTGCCGATGCAGATAATTACTTAACACACGGCACCAACAAACAGATTTTTTATAAAATTTATAATGATGTGGAGGAGATAAATGTAAAAGCGGTTGTAAAGCTTTTGAAGGAAGCGGTTAAGTTGGATGAGGGTTGGGTTACGGGCAATTAAACTTACTTTATCATTATAGTGTTTCTTAAATTGCATTAAAGTAACAATCAATATAAAATTGTACAAGGAGTTACGGCAATAC
>JANMWP010000101.1:0-5154 GCA_031394065.1 Chitinophagaceae bacterium | reverse complement strand
CAACTCTCAAATATACGCAACTCCTTGTACAGTTTTCTACTGATTATCAATAAAATAATGTACCTGTATATTTCTTCTACTTACAAAAAGACGCTGCATTTTTTATAGCAACCATCTAGTATGCAATAACAGGTTGTATGTATTATTTATTACCACTTTGTGGTATTGCAAATATCCATTTTACTTTTTATTTTTACTGTCATAATTCAACCCTAATCCAAAAACCCTAATCCAATTTCTTTTTTCTTTTTTGTTTTTTATTAATCACACTATAAAATCAAAAACATGCCAAATTTAATCAACACAGTAATGCCGGTAAACATTGCCGATGAAGTAAACAAAAAGCTTGTAGAGCAGCTTTTAGCCCTTAAACCTTACAAGATTAACCTTACCAATGAGGGTAAAAAAGGTAGCCGCACCATGGCCGAAGGCCGGGAAGGGCTTGCACGCCTTGTTAGTAAAATTGCATCGGCTAATATTGACAGCCTTGCCAGGGAAAATGATCCTAAAGAACTGGAAGACAAACTTAATTATGATGCCAAGCTGGAAGAAATAAGACAATCAGCCATGAGCGTTTTAGAATTTGTGCAGGAAACACAACTTGCAAACGGTATTGATATTATGAGTTTGGTTGATGCTTTTAGTGATAACCTGCAAACAAGCCGTAAAAACAACGGCTCGTTAGATGCAGCTATGGGTGAGGTTGATGAGTGGAACAAACGCTTTGGTAACCAGGGTAATACAGCACCCAAGCCTTAAAATAGGCATCACTTTTGTTTTAATAAAAGCCCGAAACTTATGTTTTGGGCTTTTTTATAGGCCTGCTTATTTTTTTTATAGGATTGCCTGTTATATGGTGCAGGCAAGCCTGCCAAAATTGCAAGGTTGCCTACTAAAACAGCAGGCACACCTACTAAATTTATAGGGTTGCCTATAAAAACAATAGGGCAACTTAGTTATTTAAATTGGGCATGCTGCAAATATTGTAAGGTTGCCTTTAATTTTACAAACAAACCCTGCTAAAATTGCAGGGTTGGCTTACAAAAAAACAAGTTGAGTTATATTTTACCGTCCTTTTCGCAGCAACGTCTCCGGCACGGCACGTTGCGTAATAAGCCGGTTTAAAAATTAACGCAACGTCCTCGGCCTGCACACAAAACCCAGGGAGAGACGTTGCTAAAAAAAGAAACGTTGCTGAGAAAAAAGTATACTGAATAAAAAAAGCCAGGCTATAAAACCTGGCTAGTATCTCTCAATGCTTAATAATCAATTGGTAGAGCGTCAGGTTGAAAAGCTGTCAGGTTGAGCTTGTCGAAACCGGGATTATATTAAGTTAACCCGTCTTCGACAACACTTCGACAAGCTCAGTACAGACTGACAGTAAAATCGTTAAGCAGGATTTCAAACTGATACGCTACTAATCAATTCCCCAGCCACACATTGTTCTCAAAATTTATATCCGGAAAAACTTTTTCCGCATCCAGCTCTACCATTTTCAGTTCTTCGGTGGTGGGCAGTTTTACCTTCCAGGTGTTGGTGTTATTCCAAACCTCTACCGGTAGTTTTATATTTCCTTTTATGCCGCTTTTGGTTTCGTAAGTTATATAAACCGGCAGGGCCATCTGCTGTAAATTGGCAATGGTTACCACAGCACCTTCGGCTGCTTTGTTGTTTTGGTATGTTACCGAAACAATAGCCTGATCGGGTTTATAATTTTCTACAAACCAGGCTTTCCAGAACCAGCTTAGGTTTTCGCCGGAGGCATTATCCATGCTGCGGAAAAAATCCCAGGGGGTTGGGTGTTTAAATGCCCAGCGTTTAATGTATTCCCTGAAGGCATAATCAAAACGGTCGGGGCCCAAAATTTCATTGCGTAAAATGGTTAAACCCAGGCCCGGTTTTAAATATAAGGCAAGGCCAATATTTCTTTCCTTCATAGCATCGGGTGTGGTAAAAATTGGTTCTGTGTCTTCGCTAAACAAATAACCGCTCATTTGTTTCATATCCGATGGCTCATTTTTATATTCTCCTTTATTAAAATCAACCTCGGCCAGTGTATTAATGAAGGTATTAAAACCCTCGTCCATCCAGCCGTACTTTCTTTCGTTGCTCCCTACTATCATGGGGAACCAGGTGTGGCCAAACTCGTGGTCGGTAACACCAAACAAATCGCCTTTGGTTGCTTTAGAGCCGCAAAAAACAATACCGGGATATTCCATACCGCCTACATTGCTGGCCACATTTACCGCACAGGGGTAAGGATACTCGTACCAGCGCCTGCTGTAATTTTCAATGCTGCCCTTGGTGTATTCTGTCGCACGGCTCCACCCTTTTTGGCCGCTGCTTTCAACAGGATAAACACTCATAGCCAGGGCAGTTTTACCGCTGGGCAAATTCATTTTTGCTGCATCCCAAATAAAACTTTTGCTGCTGGCCCAGGCCACATCCCGTGCATTGGTCATTTTAAAATGCCAGGTAAGGTTTGCGCCTGCCGGGCGTGATGAAGGATCGGTTACTTCTGCTTCGGTGCGTATCATCACCGTTGCATCACTTTTTTTGGCCTTCGCCATGCGGCTTTGCTGCGTGGGTGTAAGCACAGCAGCCTCATTCAATAACTCGCCGCTGCAAACCACAATATGGCTGGCGGGTGCTGTAATGTTTACATCAAAATCGCCATACTCTAAATAAAACTCACTGGGGCCCAGGTAGGGCAAGGTGTTCCAGCCATCCACATCATCAAACACACACATGCGGGGGTACCATTGTGCCACGGCAAAAATATTTCCGTTTTTTGTTTTTAAAATGCCGCAGCGGTCGGCACCATATTCGGGTAAGGTAAAAGCGTATTCAATTTTTATTTTAATTGCATCGCCACCGGCTTTAAGTGCTTTGGGCAAACGTATCTGCATGCGGGTATCGGTAATAATATAATTGGCAGCAGTGCCATCTTCGTATTTTACGCTGCTGATTTTATTGCCGCCATTAAAATTGCTTTTGCTGTCGCCATAGCGGCTGCGGGTACCAAGCGGCATACGGGCCTGTCCACGACTGTCTTTGTTAAAAAGGTTCTGCTCAAGCAGCAGCCACAAAAAAGGCAATGCATGCGGACTGTTATTTTTATAGGTGATGATTACGCTTCCTTTTATTTCATTGGTTACATCATTTAATGTTGCATTAATCTGGTAGTCGGCTTTGTTTTGCCAGTAACCGGTATTGGGTTCGCCGGTGGCTGCACGGGTAATACTTTCTGCATCGGGATAAAAATTGGGGGCAAACAAAGCATAGGGATTATACTTTGATTCAATTTTATTTTCATCCTGTGCCTGAACCGTACTGATTGAAATGAACAGAACACAAAGACTGCTTATTATTTTATTCATTGTTGATTTTTTTGTTTTCGAAGTTAAGTTAAATTGAGGAGTATGGAATGTCTATAACAATCAGGCTGACAGTATTTTAGTGTTAAGCTTAAATTACTGCCACTCTTTTATCAAGGCCTTGCTTCTTTCTTTAATGGCAGGATCGTCTTCGGTTTGGTTGGGCAGGGTAATTAATAATTGAAGATAAGCGATGGCTTTGGCACTGTTATCATTGTCCTGGTAGGCTTTTGACATTTCGTAATAATTCAATAAAAATTCGGGCCTTAGGGCATGGGCTTTTTCAAAAGATGCAATGGATTGCTTTAAAGTAGCTGGTGGTAATGCACCGTATAAAAGTTTTACCAGTCCCCTTTCCAAACCATTTAAATTACTGATCTCGTACTGCCACCTGCCCATTACATGCCACGCTTTAAAATTTTTGGGGTCATTGGCAATGGCTGCATCCACATATTTTTTTATTTCTTTGGCATTGTCTATTTTTTCCCGCCCGCTTTTACTCATGGATGAGCGGCCCAGTGCTATGGCCATTACACAGTTGGCTTCTGAATTGTTGGGGTCAACTTTTAAAGCTGTTCCGGCATAAATTTTTGCAGCCTTGTAATAATCAGTTCTTAATTTGGTGTTTACGGTTTCACGCTGGCCAATACGGCTGCACAGTTCGCTGCACTTGTTTAATGCATAAATATTGGTGGCATTCAATTTTAATACTTCTTTAAACTTATGAAAAGCTGCTTTTTCATCCGGTATGGCTTCAAGGCGGTTGCCTTCTTTAGTAAGTGCAGCAACATCCTGTGCATGGGCAGTTAAGCCGGTAAAAAAATAAAGGAGTACGGAGAAGAATATTTTCAATTTAAAAGTCTTTTTTATAAGTAACGCTAACCGAGCCTTCCATATTTGATATGGGTGGATTTTTTTTCTCAACAGAAACCGAAATTGATTTTATCCGGTTATCAAATGCACGTATCGCTTCTGTCAAATCCTGTACCAATGTTTCCAATAAAGGAGTTGCTGTCTGCATTCTTTGTTTTATAATTCCGTAAATGGTTGCATAATTAATGGTTTGCTCCAGTGTTGTTATCTGCTCATCAGTAATAAAAGACAGGGTAACATTTACTTCAAACTCATTTCCTAAAATCTGTTCTTCTTCATGTATGCCATGAAAAGAATGGAAGATTAAGTTATGGAGGTTGATGGTGAACATTTTAACGGATAATTATTAAATGGATAATTGATAATGCCTTAACGCAAAGATGTTTTATAATTGGTGATATGCATTGTGTTTAGAAAATTATCCATTATCCACTAACCAATTATCAATTAATGAAGTCCTTTTTCACTCAAATACCGTTCTGCATCTAAAGCAGCCATGCACCCAGAACCTGCTGCAGTAACCGCCTGCCTGTAAATTTTATCCTGCACATCGCCACTTGCAAAAACACCTTCCACATTTGTTTTAGATGTGCCCGGTACGGTTTTTACATAACCTGCTTCATCCATATCTATTAACCCTTTAAAAATACCGGAGTTGGGTTGATGACCAATGGCTACAAAAAACGCACTAACTGCAATTTCCTGCTTCTCCCCTGTTTGGTTATTTTTAATGCGAACAGCTTCTACTTTTTTATCACCGAGTACTTCATCGGTTTCACTGTTCCAGTAAATTTTAATATTGGCGGTATTCTTAACCCTGTCTATCATTACTTTACTGGCACGCATTTCGTCACGGCGAACAATCATGTGCACCTGCGAACATATTTTTGACAAATAAAGTGCT
>JANMWP010000090.1:0-5975 GCA_031394065.1 Chitinophagaceae bacterium | reverse complement strand
AGTAGTATCTCAGTTTGAATTGCCGCTTTAATTAGTAAGCTGTTAGTCCAGATAGCTATCGGGATTGTAGAAGCCGGTATGATTTCTTTATGTAACCCGCCTTCGACAAGCTCAGGCTGACAGCTTTTTAAAATAAGACATACAGCAATTAGTGTATCCTGGCCGGCAGGGAGGTTCGCCCAATCTCTAACTAAAATAATTCGTGTAATTTGCCGCACAATGAACGCAACCGTATATAAAAGCACCGGCAACTGGTACCAGGTAAAAGATGATGCCGGCAATGGCTTTAATGCACGGCTGCTGGGTAAATTTAAAATAGATGGGCTTACCAGTACCAACCCCATTGCCGTTGGCGATTCGGTTACTATAGAAATGGAGAACGAACTGGAAGGCTCGGTTACCATTACCGAAATAGGCAAGCGTAAAAATTATATTACCCGTACATCGCCGGCCAATAAACACCAGCACCATATTATTGCATCTAATTTAGATCAGTCGCTGTTGTTTGCCACACTTAAAGACCCCAAAACATCGCAGGGTTTTATAGACCGGTTTTTAATTACATCCGAAGCCTATCATATTCCCTCCATCATTGTTTTTAATAAGAGCGATCTGTACCGCAAAAAAGAAGAAGAAAAATTTGCTGAGGTAAAAGACATTTATGAAGCCATTGGCTACCAGGTTTTAAGTATGAGTATTGAAAAAGGAGATGGGGTAGAAGCGGTGAAAAATTTATTGAAAGATAAAGTGACTTTACTGAGCGGCCATTCAGGCGTAGGCAAATCAACTTTTATTAATGCTGTTTTTCCGGCCCTGAAATTAAAAACGCAGGGTGTAAGCGGCTGGAGTGGCAAGGGATTACACACCACTACTTTTGCTGAAATGTTTGATACGCCTGATGGAGGAAAAATAATTGATACACCGGGTATAAGAGAACTGGGGCTGGTTGATATTTCGAAACAGGAACTGTCGCACTATTTTCCGGAAATGCGTGCGCTGATAAATGATTGCCAGTTTAATAACTGCATGCATTTAAATGAGCCGGGCTGTGCTGTAAAAACTGCTGTTGAGGATGGAGGCATACATATGGACAGGTACATTAGCTATTGCAATATCCTGGAAACGATTAATGAGAAAAGCTATTAGCGGATTGTAGATTTTAGATTGGCGATTTTAAATTTTTGGCAAATGCAAAAGTCTGTGACCGCAGCTATTAGCACATTTTCCTCAATAAACCCTATGTTCCAGAAAGTGCGCCACTTCCATTACCACATTATTGTTTTTAGCCAGATTTTTCTTTTGCTGCGGAAAAATACTAACGCCGTTAAACATATTGTAATGCAGGGTTAAAAACTGTCCACGGTACTGAAAATCCCAGTCCAGGGTTTCTGCATCATCAATCTGGTTAATGAAATTTACTTTTAAATCCTGCGACAGGGTATTGGCAATAGCGTAGAATTTTGAAATGCCGCAGTTGTCGTCAATTACGGCTTCGGAGCAACCGTTGTTGGTTTTTAGTTCGTAACACATAGGTATGGGTTTTATGTTTTGTAATAGGTACTGAATTCTGGTATTGTATTTTGTTCTTTATAAACTTTTACGGCCCTTATATTTAGCTTTCTTCTCTGCTTTTATCGCTTTTTCATCACCTGCCAATATTTTTTCGGCACCTACATTACGCCCGTTTGTAGGACAGCCAACTTTTTCTTTTTTATGAAATAACCTGCTTATAAAACATCCGCTCAATAAGAAGGAAGCCATTACAAAAACAAGTAGTATTTTTTTCATGCAATAAAGATAATATTTTTATCCGTACCTCACCTCCCTTCCTCCTCTCCTTCAGAGAGGAGGCGGTACATTTAACATATCCCAACATTATGCTCTTCCAACTCATCATCAATTCTCCGGTCATCAAAAATGCAAGAACTGTTTTTAAAATCAAACATAATCTTCGCTTTCATCTTCCAGTTCCCTCTCCTCGGGAGAGGGGTTGGGGTGAGGCTGTTTAAACCACCCACTATACATCACATAATTATCTGCAATCCTGTTTATCTCGCCGCTTATCATATCCTGGCTTATATCTTTTACTTTTTTAGCCGGCACACCGGCATAAATACTGCCCGGTTCTACCTGTGTGTTTTCAAGTACCACAGCGCCTGCGGCTATAATACTGTTACTGCCCACCACCACATTATCCATCACAATGGCACCCATGCCAATGAGTACATTATCCTGTATAACGCATCCATGTACAATTGCATTGTGTCCGATGCTTACATTATTTCCAATAATGGTTGCAGCTTTCAGGTAAGTACAGTGTATAATGGCTCCATCCTGCACATTTACCTTGTTGCCCATGCGTATAATATTTACATCACCCCTTAAAACGGCATTGAACCATATGCTGCAATCGTTGCCCATAACCACATCGCCAACAATGGTGGCATTGGGGGCAATATAGCAGTCGTTTCCAAAGCTGGGTAAAACTCCTTTAACTGGTAAGATAAGTGGCATAAGAAAAGCGGCCCCTCCTATCCTCCCCAGAGGGGAGGGAAATGGAGAAGATTGGTTTGAAGATTATGAAATAATTTTTTTGAGCCCGGCTTTTGAATATCTATTTAGCTTCATTGGCAAATATGATTTTGTTATTTCAAGGCTTTTGATAAAAGCCTTGAAATAATCACATTTGTACAGTAAATCTTTATTGAACATTAATTATATTTTATGATTTTATTAAAACGGAATTCCAATAAAAACATACGACTGCAATTTTTTACTTTGGTCGCAATACATCGCACTCAACTCTATGGGCCCAATGGGTGTTTTATAGGCAAAAGTAAGTGCATAACCGGTTAAAGCATCTTTGCTCGATGTAGCATTTCTTTTGGTTGCAAAATCTTTCAGCAATCCATTAACCCGACCGGTAATGTAAATATTGTTTGCAGGGTTATACCTTAAACCCAGTTGCAAAGCAGCTACGCTGGATGAATTAACGGTAGCTTCAGGTAAACCCGCAAACCTGATCTGGTTTCTGAAACTGCCATTGAGGCCGCCAATTAAAAAATTATTCAGGTAATTGGCTTTATTGGTAAAATTTACGCCCGCCTGAAAATCAGTTAAAAAAGTAAAACGTTTGTTTATTGCTTTAAATACCGAAGCATCCAGCACCAACCGGGCATAATTATCAAAATTTAAAGTAGACGGAGTAACCGGTAATTCGTTTTCAAATTGAGTAAGGTTTGATTGCTGATCATAAACCTGCGCCAGTTCCAGATTAAACTTTAAACCCTTTGTTGGAAAAAATATCTGGTTAAGATCATTGTATTTTACATACACATAGCTTTTAAAATTGGTAAATCTTCCCTTAACTTCCTTCATCGCTTTTATAGATGGCCTGAAACGGATATATTCAAATGCAGTGCCTATACCTGCCGCCACTTTATTGTTTCCGCTGTTTTGAAAATTTAAAAATGTTTGCGAAAAATTTTGCTTGTAAGCTCCTTCCACTTTAAAATTCTGAAACGTACTGATGGTCTGGTTATCTAGCCTGAAGCCGGCAATAAAAGCTACATTTTTAATACGGCCCAGGTATTGAAAATGTTCTGCTTCAATTTGCGTGCTTTCGCCAATTGAAACAGAAACCATGCTGCGTGAATTTGGAATAATAAAATCACGGCTAGTTAAATTGGCATTTACATTAATACCCCGGAACCGGGTATAATACAAACCGGCTTTTAAATAAGTGCTTGGATTTTCTTCGGTAGTAAAAATTATGTTGGCGGTATCTTTTGACAGGGGTTCTAATGCATACGTAATACTGCCGTAATAGCGTGATCCAATGGCCCGGCGTATACTTTTGTTTATTTGTAAAGCCGTATAACTTTTATGATCGTAAAAATTCATCAGGTGAAAGAAAAACGGCGCATTCGTTTTTTTTAATCCATTTACTTTATAACTATTTATATAAACTGTTGCATTTGTAATTGTATTATTATTTTTTTCTTTTGCTGCACCCAATGCATTAATGCTGTCTGCCAATCTTTTAAATACTAGGTAATATTGCCGTCCGGTTTCTACACCAATATCAAAAATTTCGCTGCCGCTTCCAAAACTACCGGTATTGTATTCCTGCAAAGGCATATGAATATAAATATCGGTTAACGGCAGCTCTTCTTTAAAATCTGCTGCATCTCTGTAAAAAGCCATCTGTAATAAAACATCAACCGGATTTTTTATTTTATCAACTTTTGCAAGTCCGTTGGTAACATTGCTGCCAATTACAATATCGGCACCCATTTCCTTCACATTTTTTACCGGAAAATTCCGTACCAGGCCACCATCAACTAATTTTTTACCATCCCTTGTTACTGCCGAAAAAACAGAAGGTATGGCCATGGTAGCCCGCAGGGCAGTAATTACATTACCGGTATCCATTACAACCAGGTCGCCGGTTTCCAGATCGGTTGCCATGCATTTAAACGGAATTTTAAGTTGATTAAAATCACGTATGTTATATACATGAAAAAACAGTTCCGAAAATTTCATGTTCAGCTCCTGCCCGGTAATTACACCGGTTGTTAGCCGTATTTTATTATTGATAAAGGGAAGCTCGATGGCAAACCGGCTGTATTGATCTTTCTCTTCCATCGACAGTGTTTTTAACGGCACATTGTTACTGAACAAAACATCAAAATCAATATCTTTTCTTAACGCTTCAATTTCATTACCACTGTAACCGCTTGCATATAATGCACCAACAATAGCACCCATACTGGTGCCGGTTATATAATCAATTTTAAGGCCGGCACTGTCAATAGCTTTTAAAATGCCAATATGTGCCAATCCCTTTGCGCCGCCGCCGCTAAGCGTAAGGCCAATTTTAGGACGCACTGTATTTTGGGCAGATAAATGACCCGCTAAACAAAAACAAAAAAGGAGGGTAACAAAAAATTTCATTAATGGCTTATTAAAATATACGGTTCGGGTATTAATTCTACAAATTACGTACAATTTGCCCTTTTATTTTTTGATAATAGTTAAATATTTGCTGTTGAGCCTGTGGAAGTATTGCAACAGATTAAATGAATAGCTTTATTTTGCAGTGATAAGATAATTATGACCAACCGTCAGCTTTTTTTAAATCACGTAGGGCAAACATCAGAAGCCCCACTCAGTCTGGAGATTGTGAGGGCCGAAGGCTGTAAGCTTTTTGATGCTGATGGAAAGGAATATATTGATTTGATTGGCGGCATTAGTGTTTGCAATGTAGGACACCGGCACCCAAAAGTGATTGAAGCTATAAAAAAACAGTTAGACAATTACCTGCACATTATGGTGTATGGCGAGTTGGTACAAAGCCCGCAGGTGCAATATGCCACATTGCTTACTCAACATTTACCAGCTTCACTCAATTCAGTTTTCTTTACTGCATCGGGCAGCGAAGCCACAGAAGGTGCTATGAAGCTGGCTAAAAGATTTCAGAATCGTTCACAGATCATTTCTTTTAAAAACTCCTATCATGGCAGCACACAGGGCGCTTTAAGTGTGATGGGCAGCGAATATTGGCAACAGGCTTTCAGGCCATTGCTGCACGATATTTTGCAAATGAATTACAATTCGTTTGACGACCTGGATAATATATCTGAACGCACTGCCTGTGTAATTGCCGAAACCATACAGGCCGAAGCCGGAGTGCTGGCGCCACAATACGGTTGGCTTAAAGCGCTGAGAAAAAAATGCGATGAAACCGGAACCTTGCTGGTGCTGGATGAAATACAATGTGGCTTTGGCCGCAACGGAACCATTTGGGCTTTTGAACAGTTTGATGTGGTGCCTGATATTTTATTGCTGGGCAAGGCATTGGGCGGCGGTATGCCGCTAGGCGCTTTTGCTGCCGATAAAAAAATAATGGATTCTTTTACGCATGATCCCGTGCTGGGGCATATCAATACTTTTGGTGGCCACCCGGTTTGCTG
>JANMWP010000034.1:0-1810 GCA_031394065.1 Chitinophagaceae bacterium | reverse complement strand
GTTAAAAAAGTTGCCCAGGTTAATTTCTTCGTTATCTTATAATCAATATTGCAGGATGCAATTAAATTATTACTGTTGCTGAAACTGTTTAATTTACCCAGTGTGTATTGCAGTTGTCCACGCAAACGCATTTTCTTTTTTGCAGCCTGCATACTCAACGCTGCACTTAAAGTAGCCAGCGTAATTTTAGCTCCGGGCACATCATTATAAAAATACAGGATGCTGAAGTCGGGCGATATTTCTTTTTCAAGATAAGTTGGTACATAGGTTAGCAAGGCCGTGTGGGTATTGTTGGATGTGGTGAACCCGGTCAGTACATCCCGTTCATTATACTTACTGTAATTATAACTCATGCTTATCAGGTGAATAATTTTTTTGCCCGTAAATGTAAAGGTTGGGTTTATGCCCAGATCGTTACTTACATTTTTTATTCCAAAAGGATTCATCCCGCTGGCTGCCTGAAATCCAAAATTATTATAGTTCACATTTAGACTGAACTTATCGCTGAACTGTGTAAACCAGTTGAGGTTGCCGATAAACTGTTTTGCTTTTAATGCCGTGTTGCTTACATTGTTTACCCGTTGGCCCAGGCTGGCAACAATATTCATTTTATTTTTCCAGGCATTGATACGGGTGTTTAAAGTATAATCAAGCCGGTCGCTTTGTAAAAAAGGATAACCAATGGTTTGAAAACCTGCTCCCAAATATTTAATCATTACTCCCAGATCAAAGTTTTTACCTTTTTTACCAACAGCAAGCTGGCCTGCATAATCAGTTAAGGTAGATGTGTGTGCTTCAATAAACGGTTTCAGGCTTTTTAAATTGGGGCTTAATGGAGTAGCTACATCTTTGGTAAAAGTTGATTGTGCCCCTTCGCCTTTAAAATAAAATCCTTTTTCGAGATAAACATCTGTTACCAGGCTTATCACAACGCCTTCCTGCGGTCTGATGGTCACTGGTGGTGGCGCAGAAGATGCTGGCACATCTTTTCCTTTGGCAACATTCAATGCAAATAAATATTTCCCTTCTTTTTCGGTACCAATCTGAGCCATCCAGTTTTTACGTTTGTAAGCTCCGGTAACTGTTGGTGGACCAACAACATAATTGATTCCCTGTTGCGAAATGCCGGTAAAAAATTTGAACAGCAGCGTTTTTGGTCTCAGATCGAAGCCAACACCAAATACGCCGATATCGCCGGTTGAAAGCTCGGAATATTTTAAATACTGCGTACCCAATTGCAGCTCGGCCCATTTGTATTTTGGATTAAGACCAAAACTGTTCATAGGGTTGGTGATGAACTGACTAAGGTTTGGTTTTTTTATGCCTGCATATGGCCCTGCAAAATTGGTAGGTATGGCTGCAAAATTAAAATTAAACGGCAGGCTGAAATTTTTGCTGAACTTAAAAGTTGGCGTAAAATTAAAGCGTACCTGGTTCCAGGGGTGGCGTGGCTGATAGCCTGTCCAGCCGGATGGGCTGCGGCTAAGGCCATACCCTTCGTAGGTTACGCCCATGGTGCCGCTGACGTTTAATTTTTCTTTTACTTTTTCTTTTACTTTCTCCTTTACATCCTGGGCCAGCAATCCGCTTGAAAAGAGGCTAAGGAAAAAGCAGCTGGTTATTATTTTTTTTCTCATCATAAAAATTGGTTTGGGGTTAACCAAAAACTATTTTATTTTTTTTCACGAAGGGGTCGCTGAGGAGCTGAGGGTTTTCCTGTTTTCTCTGCAACACTGCATTCCCTGCATGAATATTATTTTTTCTTAATTAAAAAATCAAAACAGGCAATCACCTCACATTCATTACAATC
>JANMWP010000028.1:0-4312 GCA_031394065.1 Chitinophagaceae bacterium | reverse complement strand
ATATTTAAAATGGGTTTGTTATATGCATCATACACATTCCAGTATTGTTGTGTTTCAAACTGTTGTTTTTTAATATCGAAATTTAAAAAATGACCGGGTTTTAATTTATAGGCATTGTTGAAAATACAATGTGGTGTTGGCACATAACCAAATTGCAAAAAAGCGCCAACAGCATCTGTATTAATTTCTTTTTCAAAAGCAGGATGTTGAATAAGCGCTTTCAGTTCAGATCCAAAAAGAAATAACCCGTCTTTATAATAATAGAAAAAAGGTTTTACACCGGCCCTGTCCCGGCAGGCAAATAATTGCTGTGCTGCTTCATCATAAATAACAAAGGCAAACATGCCAATGAAACGCTGTAAAGCATCACTACCCCACTCTTTGTAAGCATGCAGTATTACTTCTGAATCGCTGTGGCTGTCAAACTGATGGCCTTTTATTTCCAGCTCTTTTTTTATTTCGGCGTAATTGTATATTTCGCCATTAAATGTTAAATGCAGACTACCAAAGGTTTTAGGCTGATTGCCCCCTGCTGATAAATCAATAATACTTAACCGGCGGTGTCCAAGTCCTATTTTTGCCTGGTCGGTTTCATACATACCATACCCCTCTCCATCGGGGCCACGATGCGCCATCATGCGGTTCATTTTTTCCAATACCTCAATACTGGTGTTTTTACTAAAATCAATAAATCCCGAAATACCGCACATGTTATTTTATTTATTGGTAAAGTTAAGATACCTGTTCAGTTAATCACTACTACTCAACGCCTCATCATAAATTCTTCGCAAACCAGCAATATGATGTGGTAATGTAAAATTATTAATGGCTCTTTGTCTTCCGGCTTCTGCTTTTTCAAGAAGCAGATTTTTATCCATCATGCTTAATGAAACTACCTGAGATGCAGCATCCTGTACATCTGCAAGAGAAAAATACCAGGCATTGTCTTCACATTGCTCTTTAAAAGATGCAATATCACTCAGCAATAACGGCATTTGCATAGCCATTGCTTCCAATATGCCTAAAGAAAATCCTTCGTAGGTTGACGACATTACAAACAGATCATACCGGGGAATGACCGCTTCAATATTGTTTACTTCTCCTTTCAAAAAAACCTTTGCACCGGTTGTGTTAATCTGTTGCTGCAGTTGTTCCTGTAAGTTTCCGGTTCCATAAATATCCAGTTCTATATTTTTATCTTTTATTAATGCCATGGCATTGATAATGTATGGGTAATTTTTTTGCAGCCGCAAAGCCCCAACCGCAACCAGTTTAAAAGCGTCGTTAGTTTTTGCAGCAGTTATCCTGTCAATATTAAAACGTTCTACATCTACAAACGTATATAATGCATAGGCCTTGTATGGTTTTAAATGTAAAAATGAAAAATACTCGGCTAAAGCACCTTTGGCAACTACGATGATGATACTTTTTCTGAACCTGTAACTAAGCTTATCCAAAAAACGGATGTAGCAATGTTTATACTCGCCGGATGTTGCAATAAATGCATGGATGGTGGTAATTAAGGGATATTTTTTTGGTAAAGAAAGCCTGGCCACCAAGGTTGGCCAAAACAGGTGTGTATGTACAAGATCAGGATTTTCTATATTAACCAGTTTCCTGAATTTAAAAAAAGCAAACGGCAAAGCAAATAGCGAATTTATATTAAGGCATGTCCATTTTTTATACTTCAGTTCTTCTCCAAAATTATTACCGGCGAAGAGGGTAACCACCACATGTTCATATTCAGGCAGTTCTTTTATCACCCTTACCAGCATGGTTTCGGCTCCACCACGGCTCAGGTTAAAAATAAAATGAACAATTTTTTTTTGCATATTCAAAAGCAAATTTTCAAAATGAGTTATTTGAAAATATTGCTGATTTATTTTTTAATGCCTTTTACCACATAGGCAGTACTATTATCAAAACAGATAGTGCCGCCCCAAACCTGCTCCATACCATTTTCCTCAAACCATTTTTTTACGGTGCTTATTTTTTGTGGCTGATCGTACTCCGGGCTAAACATATCAAATGTATCCAGGATGCACCATTCACGCAGTTCCTGCTTACTCATGCCTTGCGGCAATGTGCCTTTAATATCGCAAATGGGAATAAACCGGTTAACAAATCTGCCAATACCAACTTTATTAAAAAAAGTAGTGGTTGCTATCATCCAGTCTACATTTTTTTCAATCTTGCTTAACAGTTTTTCATTGCTCCATTTTCTGGTAATGGGCCTGAAGATGTATTTAGCCTGCACTTTTGTCCACCAGCCGTTTACGCAATAAAAATCTACAATTACTTCGGCACCGGGTTTGGCCATAGTAATTAATGACTGAACCGTTTTTTGAACATCGGGTGTATGTTGTATCACCCCAAAACAAAATACTTTATCAAACTGGCCTGGGGCAAAAGGCATATCATACACACTGGCCTGGTACAAATGAAACCGGTCTTTGTGGTGGCCATTATTTTTAAAATTGGCTTCTACTGCATTGCTGTAATCAACACTGTATAGATTTGCTTTGGTATAATCAAGTATTACCTGCGAAAAGCGTCCGGCACCGCTGCCCACTTCCAGCACATTTTTATCCTGCAGGTCTTCCTTATCCCAGCCAGTAACAGCAAATACACGCCTGTTACTCAGCTGCATATTTTTTTGTGCCTGGTCTATTTGGGTAGCAGCAAATTTGTTCCATTGATAGCCAAAATTCTGTGTGTAGTTATCATCTTCTACCAACCGGTAAGCTCCGTTTTTATAAGGAAAAACAATTGTACCGTTTTCGGTAAGGCCATCAGCCTGTTCTTCCAGTGGTTTTTGTGTAAAGGGGTTCAGTAAGTAAATGTTCCGGCTCATGTATATTGAATTATCAGGATTTTTTCTTTAGCTAAAATCACAGTTTATTTACAGCAGTTAAAAAGTAATGCTAAAACGATATAACATCACTCAATATTGCCTTTGCGCTCTACATCCCTGGCATTAAACCATGCAATAAAATTTTTTATCCCTTCTTTTAACTCAGTAGCCGGTTTATAATTAAGCAAAGAACCCGCTTTAGTTATATCGGCAAAAGTTATATCCACATCACCGGCCTGCATGGCTTCATGTATAATATTTTTTTCTTTTCCCATTCCGGCATAAATGATATCCACCAATTCATGAAGCTTAACCGGTTTGTTATTCCCCAGGTTAACTGTGGTATATACACCCGTATTATTCAGGCAATATTCCAGTGCACTGAAAATGCCAGAAACTGTATCATCTATATAAGTATAATCTCTGGCGGTTTCGCCATCGCCAAATAAAACCAGCGGCTGGTTATTTGCTATTTTTTCAACAAACTTATGAATAGCCAGGTCTGGTCGTTGTCCCGGGCCATACACGGTAAAAAAGCGCAGATTAATAACATCAATATTATATAAATGATGAAATGTATAGTTCATCAATTCGCAGGCCTTTTTGGTAAAAGCATATGGAGAGATGGGATTATCAACATTATCATCTTCGCTGAAAGGCATTTTTTTGTTATTGCCATAAACAGAAGATGAGGATGCAAAAATGAGTTTATCAATTAACCTGGCCTGCATAAACTCATGTACTTTTTGTGTACCGCCAATATTCACATTCTGGTAACCAGCCGGGTCTTCAATAGAGGGTCTTACACCTGCTTTTGCAGCCAGATGAATAACTGCCTGTATATTATCCTGTGCTATGTCATTCAGCCCGTTTGTTATATCAATTTCGTAAAAACTAAATGCCGGGTGTGTTTTAATTTTTGCCAGGTTTGATTCTTTTACAGTCCGCTCATAAAAGGGGTCAAAATTATCTATTCCAATAACTTTAAACCCTTTATTCAGCAGTAAAGTACAAACATGGCTTCCGATAAAACCAGCACAGCCTGTAACTAAAATGGTAACCATATTGCTGTAAAAATAATGATAAAAAAAATTACACTAAATAATATTCCGGTTTTAAAACTGCTTTTTTAAATACCGCCCTAAAAACAATAAGTATATTGCAGCTTATATTAAAAGAGTTTTATACCTTACCTTAACTTTTTTACAAAATAACCCTTAACCCTGTAATGCAGTACATAAATGTTTTTGATTATCTTTTGCTGCCGGTATACCTGTATATCTTCTATATAATAATTAAAAAAAACTCTGTTAAATATACCGATGTTAATTTACGGAAGTACTTCTTTATATCTTTTTACCTGCACATGTTTGGTGCAATAGCCTATGCCCTGATGGTACAATATTATTATGGCTATGGTGATTCTTTCGTTTTTTATTATGGAAGTGATTTTTTAAG
>JANMWP010000017.1:0-3196 GCA_031394065.1 Chitinophagaceae bacterium | reverse complement strand
GCAAAGTCGCAGGAAAGAATAACATCTTCAATCATGCCCTCTAAGCCCATGTGTCTTCCATCATCCGGACTGTAAATTCTTGTAATGCCGTAATTGTGCAACTCTTCAATCTCCGAAGGAAGAATGGTACCACCACCACCGCCAAATATTTTTATGTGGCCACAACCATTTTCATTCAGCAGGTCTTTCATGTATTTAAAAAACTCCACATGGCCACCCTGGTAACTGGTAATGGCAATGCCCTGCACATCTTCCTCAATGGCACATTCTACAATTTCTAAAACACTTCTGTTATGCCCCAGGTGAATAATTTCGGCACCTTTGCTTTGCATAATGCGGCGCATGATATTGATGGCAGCATCGTGCCCGTCGAATAAGGCGGCAGCTGTTACAATACGTACTTTATTCTGAAGTGTAAATGACATAATAAATCAGTAATTAATTTTTGGGTACCAACCAATGGCACAAAGCAATACAATCAATTTGTAAAATTACTGATTATAGATTGGAAAAAGAATAACTGAAGTGAAAGCTTATGGTTTGTTTTTACTGAATAGTGACCCCATATCAACCCAGGTACCTATAGAAAAATTAAATTTGCGATAGTCAACATAATTTCTTGCCATTAAAAAAGATAATCCGCCCTGAACTTCAAACCTTAAGCCCGGTACATTTTTAAAGCCAAAACTGCTTACTGTTGCAGGTTCAAAAAACCATTTCATCCGGCCAGTCAAATCTTCCAGGTGATAATCATCCAGCTGGCTGGCGGAATAATTGGTTTTTATTTTACTGTAACTAATGCCACTGAATCTTACAGCAACAGCAGTGGTGAAACTTCCTTTACTTTTAAAAAGAACAGCAGGCTGCAGGTATATCTTTGTAATGTTTGCCTGGTGAAAATAAGCTCCTGTTTTGTCAACATCTGTAAAACTAAACCGGCCCAAACCTGCGCCTGCAAAAACCTGGAAGAAGGTATTTTTTTTATCATTAATTGGCAGATAATAACCCAACCCAATTTCGGTAAGGTTTCTTTTATATTTTATAGTGATGCTATCCGGGCCTCCTTCCGTTTTTTCCCAGCGGTAAAAATGACTGGCCTGCACAGCAAAATTATTGGTGATGGCTACAGCCCCCTGCAGGTCGTAACCACGGCTGCGGTTATCAATCTCTACGCCGTTCTTCTTTTCCTGGCCAACAGCATTGGTAGAATAAACAGCACCAATCTTGCTATCCCCTTTTTTGGTAAGTACCGGTACATTATGGGCCGATGGACTGTAAATATACCTGGGTGTGCTGCAGGATGCTGCAATGAAGATTATAAAAGTTAAAAAAAGGCAGGGTGACAGATTCATTTTCATAGTTTGTTTCTTATAAAAAACACAGATGCTATTTGTTGTATAATAGCTGCATCTATTCAAACAAAAATATTCAACTTTAACTCAGTTGAATATTTTTATTTGTAAATTTTGTTTTAACAGGCCGGGTATCAGGTTATCATAATGCTGGTACCGTTATTATGTGCTGAGTTTTTGCTGATACACTTTCCCTATCTTCCTTATTTTTAACAGCTGCATAAGCAGGTATATTAATGTTCCCCAAACTCCGATAATAATAGCAAAGGCAATAGATAATAGCCATATTGGTGCAAGGCCGCCTGTTGACCATAATGTGCGGTGCCAGAAATGCTCTTCCACCTTTGCTTTTACGCCCCAGGACACAGGCTTTTCCGCTACCAGGTTGCCGTAAACATCATTGTCTTCAACCCTTGCAACCAGCACCAGGTTTCCTTTTTCATCTCCCGGCATAGAATCTCTTTTAAACTCAGCACTTGCTGTTCCGGTAGAATCGGATGTATAGGTTTCGGCTTCGCCCACTGTTAAATTCCCCAATGAACGTTTTATGCCCAGCTTCATTTCAATTTCTTTTACAGCAATCCATTCATTGCCGGTTTTTTCTTTCAGTTGTGCGGTTACTATTCTTGCTTCGGCATCAGCCAGCGTATCAATTACCAGTATTGCTTTTTTAATGGTTAGGGCGGCATTTAATACTTCTTCTCCTTTTCCGGGAACAGACTCTGCAACAAATTTAAATTTGTTTAAAGAATCCCAGGTGTTTTTAAATGATGCAGGAAATGCAACTCTGCCTTCGCCGTTAACAGCTGTAGTTATTTTTCCTAACAGGTTATTTGTTGATGCTTCATTAAGATAAACATTCACTGCTACATTTTTAACAGGCTCAAATTTTCTTCCCACTTTCTTTTTTGTATTTACAATGATATAGGGAACTTTATTTTCTGGAAGAAAATACCGTAACCCCAATATGGTGGGAGAAACTTCAGCAGAGTCCTGTGCAATTGCTTTATTGATGCATGCACCACAAAAAAACAAAAAGATAAAAACTATTTTAAGATGGTTGCTCTTCTTCATGATCGGTTATCGTTTTATAAATTGATATAACAGGAAATATCCTTGCCAAAAAAGTAATGATGAGCAATACTCCCGCCAGCGAACCCATGGCTATGGCCCACTCCTGCCAGCTCGGAAAGTAATGACTGTACCTGGCCGGTGCATCATACTTGGGCAGAAACGGATGCAGCATAGTTGGTGTTACAATCAGGTAACGTTTAAACCAGGCACCAATAACTACCATTACGCCCGCAACAAACATGGCATTGGGTTTTCTTCCTTTAGGAAATACCAGTATCAGAATTGGAATGATCATACCTATAAATATTGCAAACCAAAACATAGGGGCAAATTCGCCGGCAAACAACGTGGTCAAATGTTCTTCTTCGGGTTTTTTCATTTTAAATGCAGGAACCAGGTATTCGTTCACATTAAAATATAAGTACAAGAGGGCAAGCATCACCAGTATTTTTCCCATTTTTTCAAAATGCCTTTCGGTAATATAATGTTGCAGTTTATATACCCTGCGAAAAATGTACATAGCCACCACAACGCCACCGGCACCAACTAAAAATGCACCGGAGACAAAATATGCGCCAAAATTTGTACTGTCCCATCCGGGGCGGTACGTGGTTGCAAACAGCCAGGAAGTAACTGTGTGAATACAAAATGCAACCGGTATAATAACAATGCAAAGTATGGTGATTGATCTGTCTCTTATTTTTTCCTGCTCTGCTGTTCCTTTCCAGAATGAGCCCAGCCAGCGGTATAATTTTGAAAATGGTTTACCC
>JANMWP010000715.1:0-1850 GCA_031394065.1 Chitinophagaceae bacterium | reverse complement strand
CTTAAAACGATCGATGTTAATGCCTATCTGCAATTGGTAAATTCAGGAGGATTAAAATACATTCACAACGTGGCGCTAAAAGATGGCATGACAAGGTACGCAGATGAAACAAAAGCATTTGAGAATTAAAACAACTTTGTTTTGAATTATATAACTCAAAACATTTTAATGATAAACTCTTTGGAAGATTGGCACGACTTCTTTCTTGACCATACGGTTAGAATACTGCCGTATCCTGAACTCACCGAACGGGAAAGAAGAGCTATGGTTGCATTCAACAAAATAAGATATCGCAACGCTCAGAGTAATGAACAGGATATAAAAGAAATGCTGACATTGAATGAACGCTTGTTAGCAATTGTAAATGAAGAATTGGGTAATTAGAAGTGTGCATATAACTGCTGTGCTACTTCCCAATAATACCTTTTCCCGAGCCAATATGTTAGCGAGGGCCGTTGTGTAATACGGAGTAAATTCAACTTGGCGCAACGTCCCCGGCTATGCTCAAAGGCTCATTGAGAGACATTACCGGGTAGCGTTTAAGGTTGGGATATTTTAGGTGGTAAGTATCTAATAACATACATTTACGAAGTAGCGGCCATGTGTAAAGTGGTGCGGAAGTATACGATTTTTTTCAGCGACTGGTTGACTCACTTAATACAATTATGCATACAACTTGCCCAGGCATATCTTCTTTATTAAAATATTTTTATGAAATCTTTTCCTTTTGTTGTTTTCATGCTTGGCATTCGTTGGGCGTTTGCGCAAGCACCCTCCGCAATGGTTCCGGATGCAAATATGCCCAGGCCAATAGCTGCTTACAATACTGTATTTATTGAAGAGATGACATGGCTTGAAGTTCGGGATGCCATAAAAGAAGGTAAAACGACCGTTATAATTGCTACAGGAGGAATTGAGCAAAATGGACCTTACCTGGCAACTGGAAAACATGATTACATTCTACGGGCTACCACGGAGGCAATAGCCAGAAAATTAGGGAATGCATTGGTTGCTCCCATCATTCCTTTTGTACCTGAAGGAAATATTGACCCGCCTACTATCCACATGCTATATCCCGGAACAATAAGCGTAACTGAAGCAACTTTTTTAAAGTTGCTGGTAGATATAGCATCCAGTTTAAAAATACATGGCTTTACAAACATTATTTTAATTGGCGATAGTGGAGGGAATCAAACTGGAATGAAGGCAACCGCCGATTCTCTTTCAAAAATTTGGGATCCTACAATCACTGCTATAAATTTTATACCTGAATATTATACTGCCATCCCTGATAGCAGCTGGTTTGCAAAAAAAGGCATCTTCGAAAAAGAGGAAGGCTTTCATGATACCTACGATATTACTGCTACAATAATGACGGTTGACCCTAAGATGGTTAGAATGGACGAAAGGATAAAGGCTGGAAAATTTTCAATTAATGGGGTTAACCTTGCACCTGCTGAAAAAACAATTGCAATTGGAAAAGAAGTTGTAGCGTATCGTGCAGAAAAAACTATAGAAGCCATAAAAAAGACCCTGCATAAATAACTCAACTGAGACAAATTGCTCATGTTGTACAACACGAGGTTATTAAGTGAATATTTTGGGCAACACAAGGCTGCTGACATTGGTATCCTGCCCGGTATAGGCAAACCGAAGACAGGTTTTCCCAATTGGCGGTGGTTTGAGGCTGACAAAAAAATAAAATTTAAGTTTGACCCAGGTACCCGATATAGCTATTCGGGTGAAGGGCTTTATCTTCTTCAATTTGTAATTGAGCAGGTAACAGGAAAAGACTATGAAACTATTTCACAAGAAAGAGTTTTTAAACCTTTGGCTATGACAAATACAAG
>JANMWP010000711.1:0-2820 GCA_031394065.1 Chitinophagaceae bacterium | reverse complement strand
AACTCCTTTTAATACATCATTGTATTTACCAAAAGATTTGTACAATCCTTTAATATCAATCACCGGACCGGCTGTTTCGGCAATTAATGCATTATCTGTATTTATATTTTCGGTTATCATTTTATTTAGAAAAAAAGATCTGTTATCTGCACTGCCAGCATATCAATTATAAAAATAGTAAGCGATGCTGCTACCACAGCAGAGTTAGCAGCTTTACCAACACTTTCTGTACCGTTGGCTGCTGTGTATCCTTTGTAACAGCCGATTAACCCAATTGCAAATCCAAAGAAAAAAGTTTTAATGGTTGCCGGAATGATGTCTAAAAACTCAAGAGAGTCAAGCACCTGCTGGAAGTAACGGAACAGGTTTAAATCGCTATGGATATTTACGCCCACATATCCGCCGTAAATACCAATGGCATCTGCAAAAAAAACCAATACCGGAACCATCAGTGTGGTGGCCAGTATGCGGGTAACAACCAGGTATTTGTATGGATTTATTCCTGAAACTTCCATGGCATCAATCTGCTCTGTAACTTTCATAGAACCCAATTCGGCACCAATACCAGATGCAATTTTACCGGCGCAGATCAAAGCTGTAATTACCGGTGCTATTTCTCTTATCAGCGATAATGCAACCATACCCGGCAACCAGGACTCTGCACCAAACTCTGCAAGGGTAGGGCGTGACTGCAATGTAAGCACAAGGCCCATGATGAAACCGGTAATACCAACCAGTGGCAGCGATTTGTATCCAATAATATAACATTGCCTCAGAAATTCCCTGATCTCATACCGGGGTTTAATAACTTCTTTAAAAAACCTCGTCGTAAAAAGGGTTATGCTGCCGGCATCTGTGAAAATATTTTTAAGTGCTATGAACAAGGGTATAAAAAATTTATTGTTTTATTAAATCGGGAATTTGATCAATTTTATTTTGTAAAACGGTAATAAAACCACGCAACCCATCGCCTTGGAAAAAAGCGCACTACCACCGACAATGTCTTTGCAAGGGTACCCGGTACAATGATCATTTTTCCTTTTAATATTTTTTTTACAGCAACTTCACCAACTTTCTTTACAGGCACTGCCATTTTCATGCCTAACGCACCCAGCTTTTCTTTTGTGTATTTTTCAATAGATGGTTTCGTGAAAACAGGCCCTGGTGCAAGGCAACTAACACTTATATTTTTTTCTTTTAACTGGTAGCGTAATGAATAGCTGAATGAAACAACAGCCGATTTGGTGGCAGCATATAAATTCTTGATGGGAATAGGGGCGAAGCCGGCCATACTGGCAACATTCAGAACATAAGAAGGTGCATTTTTTTCCAGCAAGGGAAGCAATGTTAAAGTGAGTGCCATTACCGATTCCAGGTTAAGCCTCACCATATAACGCAGTGAATCTAACGGAAGTGATAAGTAATCATGCTCCCCACCCAGGCCGGCAACATTGCAAAGCATTTTTAAATGGATATTACTGTCTGTACACCATTTTGCGATTTCTGCGGCAGTGTTCTCAAAGGCAAGATCTTTAACCAATATCTCTACATGAATGGGATAAGCTGCTTCTAATTTATTTTTAGCTGCAATCAGTGTGTCCTCATTCCTGGCAATTAAAATCAGATTATAATTACGTTTTGCCAAAGCTTCTGCAATGGAATAACCAATGCCTTTGCTGCCGCCTGCAATTAAAGCATATGGCAAAGAACTGTCTGATTTAATTGTATAAAAATAAGTGGGGACAGGAATTGACAGCAACCTGGCATTGGCCTGGGTAGTGTTTACCAGAATAATAAAAATCAATGTCAATAATTTCATACTTACTAAATATTAGGCCAACCACATCTTATTGGCAACAAGGAATATTTTAATCGTGTGGTTGTTGTGTAGCAAATTATCAACCCATCAAAAATTTTTTAATTCTCAGGTAATGGGTTAGTAAGCGTTAATAAAAAAACTGTTTCCTGGCGTGCATAAACACTATGCTCAATGCCTTCATGCAGGATAAGAATTTGCCCGCTTGTTAAATTAATTGTTTGGTCAGCAGTGGTGAATTCAATTTCTCCTTCCAGCACCTGAATATTAATCATTCCCTTTGCATCATGCTTAGCCATTTCGGCGCCCTTGTGTAATGCAATAAGTACCATGCGCATTACCAGCGATTTGAAAACGGTTATTGCATTGCGGTCACTTTTTTTCCATTGCTCCTCTTCCCTTATCTGTTTAATAAACATGCCCAGGTTAATGGTGACCAAAGCCGCATCCAGCATACGCTGCCCTTGTGGACGATTGTTGGTGGCTTCATTAAATTTCTCGTCCATTTCGGTTTCTATTAAAAGATTATGCTGCTGCATTATTTAAATTTTTCGGGAAATTGTTTTATGATACCATCTGCAAGCATTGCCGACATTTTTAAGATTTCTTCGTGTACTTTATCGTAGGCAGCTATATCAGCATCATAATCTTTTTTTATCCGCTGTACAGCCTCATCAGTTGTAAGTTTTAAATGGTCGTTCATCATCATCTGCATTTCGGCAATTGGCCAATTTGGATTGGCTTTACTAAGAAATGCCGAGATATCATCTGCATTGGCCTGCCATTTTTTACCGGCAGAATCAAGTGCTGTTTTATTGCCGGCTTTTGCAGATTTTACCACATCCGCCGAAATGGCAATATGCATCTTTAATAATTCTGTTAACTTATTACCGCCTTCATCTCCATAGTATGGCTTCACAGCATTTCCAATATCAACCTGGTTCTGCATCAGGCGTTTTACGGCTTGGTCGGCACCGGGTAAACCATCAACCAGGCAAAGGATA
>JANMWP010000698.1:0-2872 GCA_031394065.1 Chitinophagaceae bacterium | reverse complement strand
AAACTGAGTCACAATTATATTAATTTTAAAACCTTTAGTGCAAAAATTAAAGTTGATTATGAAGACAGTAAAGGGAAAAGCCAGGATTTAACAGCAATTGTTAGAATAATTAAAGATAGCGCAATCTGGATTTCATTAACTGCTACCTTATTTAATTTTGAAGCTTACCGGGTTCTGATAAAAAAAGACAGTATAATTCTGTTAAATAAGCAGGACAAAGAAGTACAATACCGGTCACTTGATTATTTGCAGGAAGTAACTGAAATACCTTTTGATTATAAAACTCTGCAGGATTTATTGGTTGGAAACCCTGTTTTTGTTGACAGTAATATTGTTTATTATAAAAAAACTGATGATCAGATCCTGTTTTCAATGGTTGGCAATTATTTTAAAAACCTGCTTACTTTATCTTCTGATAATTATAATTTAACGCACAGCAAACTGGATGATGTAGATATTTTCAGAAGCCGTACGGCTGACTTAACTTATGCTGATTATGAAAATAAAGCAGGTTTTAATTTTTCTACCTATCGTGAAATAACAGTTTCAGAGAAAAAAAAACTTGATATCAGGCTTCATTTTAAACAGTATGAGTTTAACAAAGATTTATCTGTTTCTTTTAACATCCCCAAAAATTATACAAAGAAGTAAGCGTTATTTGTAATTATACACGGTCTGTGGATTTTAAACACAGGTTTCTAAAATTTTGAATAGTATTTTTGAACAAATCAAAATTTCGGCATGATCAGATTCATTATTAATGTAACTGTTTTCTGTTTTTTTAGCCTGTCTTTAGTTGCGCAGGAAACCCGTGAGGAATTGGAAAAACAACGGGCAAAATTAAAAAAGGAAATGGAGCAAACACAAAAATTACTAAACAACAACAAGGCTAAAACCAAGGAAAGCCTGGTACAATGGAAGTTGATCAATGACAAAGTAAATCTGCAGAACAGGCTTATTGAAAATATAAGTAAGGATATTCATTTACTAGATAATAATATTATCAACAATCAACGTGAAATTTACCGATACAATAAGCTGCTCGATACTTTAAAGGAAGAATATGCAAAGAGTATGGTGTATGCTTATAAAAACAGAAATAGTTATGATTTTTTAACTTTTATTTTTTCAGCCGCAAATTTTAATGATGCTATTAAACGTATTGCCTATTTAAAATACTACAGAACTTACAGGGAAAAGCAGGGAGAAAATATACTAAGAACACAGGATTTACGCAGGCAAAGTGTTAATGAACTTGGAAATATAAAAGTACAAAAGAATGAAGTTTTGCAAATAAAAGATAAAGAGGTGATTGCACTGGAAACACAAAAACTTGAGAAAGACAAAATTGTGAATGAGTTGAAGAAACAAGGGAAAGATTTGAATAATCAGCTTACTGCATTTAAAAAACAAAATGCAAAAGTGGAAAAGGCAATAGCAGCCACTATTAAAAAAGCAATGGATGATGCCAGGAAAGCAGCGTCAAAAAAAATCAATGATGATGAAGCAATCAGGCTCGCTGCTTTAAAAAATAATACAACAGTAAAAACCAACACAGAAAAAGTAACAACCACGGTAAAAAAAAATGAGCCCGCAAAAGCTCCGGTAAATGTTTTGTTAAACGCAAGTAATATTGAATTGAACGAAAATTTTAAAAAGAACAGGGGTTCTTTGCCGTGGCCGGTTGATAAGGGAATAACCATATTGCATTTTGGCCGCAATCAATTACAGAGTGGCAGTTGGATTGACGTAACCGGTATTACCGTTGCAACAGATGTAGGTAGTAATGTAAAAGCTGTTTTTGATGGGGTAGTATCCAGAATTGTTTTTGTTGAAGATATGCAGGTAGTCATCATGCAGCATGGCGAGTATTTCAGTTCATACAGTAATTTAGAAAGCGTATCTATTAAAACGGGACAAAATATTAAAACCGGACAGGTTATTGGAAAAGCTGCAGCAAACCTTGATGGCACGGGTGCAATTGATCTTTATATAACTGATTCAAAAGGAAACTATATTGATCCGGAAAAATGGCTAAAAAAATAGCTATATCACTCTTTTATAAAGTGCCTCATAAAGCGGAACTATATTTTCAATATCGAATTTTTTAGCCTGTGTTAAAGCATTGGCTTTAAATTTTTGTAAGGTAGCATCGTCCTGTAAAATATGTAAAGCATTTTTACTCATATTTGCCACATCACCTACATCACTCATATAGCCACAAAACCCGTTAATATTTATTTCCGGTAATCCTCCTGCGTTGGTAGATATTACGGGCACTTCAGCAGCCATAGCCTCCAATGCTGCCAATCCAAAGCTTTCATATTCACTGGTCAGCAAAAACAAATCAGCAATGGGTAAAATATCCTCCATCTGCTCCTGCTTGCCTAAAAATTTTATTGAATTATGAGATTCACACTGCCTTGCACTGGACTCTATATGCGATCTTTCGGGTCCATCGCCTAACAATAATAAAGTAGCAGGCATTTTTTCCTGTATCAGCAAAAATGTTGCAACAACATCTTCTACTCTCTTTACTTTTCTGAAATTAGAAGCATGTACAATTATTTTTTCGCCGTTGGGTGATATCAGTTTTCTGAAAGCATCTACAGGTCGTTTATGAAAACGTTTTACATCCACAAAATTATGGATCACTTCTATTTCTTTTTCTATTTTAAAATTTTTATAAGTTTCATCTTTAAGATTTTCCGAAACCGCTGTTAATATATCACTTTCATTCATTGAAAAAGTTACAACCGGGCTGTACGTTTTATCTTTACCTACCAGGGTAATATCAGTACCATGTAAAGTAGTAATAACCGGAATTTTTATTCCCTGTTTTGCCAGAATCTGCTTTGCCATATAGGCTGCA
>JANMWP010000688.1:0-1919 GCA_031394065.1 Chitinophagaceae bacterium | reverse complement strand
TACCACGGCCTGCCCCGAAATTAAATGCAGGCAATTGCAAATAGCAGCATCTACCGGAAAAATTATTGCAGATAATAATCCCTAACAGCACAATAATTAAATAACAGCAACAAAAAAGGTTTGTGAAAATCACAAACCCTTATACCCATTTTTAAGTATTAAATTAAGATCCGGCAATATACTGTTCCATATGCCCAATGATCAGTTTTTGATCTTCAATTATACGCCTTACCACATCACCAATTGAAATAATACCTGTTAATTTATCATCAGCTACAACCGGTAAATGCCTGATGTATTTACCGGTCATCAATGCCATACATTCATCAATGGTACTTTCGGGCGAAACGGTTATCAGGTCCCTGGTCATAATTTCGCTTATCTCCGTTTCTTTCGATTTTTTTCCTTTAAGCACCACTTTACGGGCATAATCCCTTTCAGTAAAAATGCCGGCCAGTTTATCATTTTCCATAACCAGCAAGGCACTTACATTTTTTTCAACCATTAATTCAAGTGCATGGTAAACAGAAGTATCGGGTGTAATGGTAAACATCTCTTTTCCCTTGGTTTCCAGAATTTGCTTTACAGTTCCCATAAATGCTCGTATTTAGTTGAATATTATTGCAGTTGAAATGCGCTTTTTCTAAAAATAATCATTTTTACCGAAAACTAAAACTTATACCAGCTCTATAACCACAAATTCCTGCTCCAGTGCTAATGAATTACTGTAAAGGGTTTTAATAAAATCTGTACCCCATTTTGCATAAAAAGGCATAAAATTTTCAATACGTTCCTGTAAATTATCGTGTGGAAATAACTGTGCTTTCAGTTTATGGAGTTGCCTTTGCCGGGCTTCAAATTTTTTCTTTTCGGCTCTTAACATTTTCTTTTCCAAAGCTTCCAGCTTTTTTAAGGCCAGCTTTTCCAATGCTTCGGTATGTGCCTGCAGCGTTATATCAACTGCACCGGCAGTATTTTTTAATTGAGCATAAAATTCATGAATGGCCTGTCTTTCTTTTTCAAGGCTTAATTGTACAGCGCTATCCCTTTTCACCAGTACATTCATCAAATCATTTTCTGCCTTAAACAAATCGTTTATAGAAAAACCCAAAGTCTTGATTTTTTCAGCATGCTTTTTTTCGACCAGTAAAAAAGAATTACGTAAAACCAAAACCGGATAAGGAACCTGTACTGCTTCAAAAACTTTTTTCAACTCCAGCCAGTAAGCTATTTCTCCTCCCCCGCCTATAAAAGCAATATTCGGCAATATCATCTCCTGGAAAACCGGCCGGAGAATTACATTGGGGCTAAACCGCTCCGGATTATTTTTAAGTTCTTCCTCAATCTCCTTCTCACTAAAACTGAGCTCACTATTGACTACTGACCATTGACCATTGACTTTCTCAATCCTATCTCTCCTGTCATCTTTCAGGTAAAACATATTCAAATCTCTGCCGCTTGCCTGTACTTTATATACTTTAGGAAATTTACCAACAGTTTCGGCAACAATGTTGTGAGAAAACTCTTCTTTCAATTCTTTTTCAGCAACGGGTATAAAAGCTTTTTTATAATCCGCATCATCGGGCAACAATACAATCAAACCAAATTCGCCAAACAAGGCATTCACAAGTTTAAAAGTAGCCTGCTCAATGGTTAAGCCATCGGTATAACAGGCTTTCATCAGGTTTATAATTTCATTACCGTGTTGATGAACAGTTATTTCTCCTGCAATAGTATCCAGTATCTGTATTAATGCCTTATCAACTTTCATACGGCCAACCGCACCGGCCTGGTTTGTTTTCCATTCGTGTTTAATACCATTGATGTAGATATGGCCCAGTTCTTCCAGGTCGGCATCTTCGCTGCCCATATAAAAAACCGGCACAAAATCATTCTCCGGCATTTGGGCTTTCAGTTTT
>JANMWP010000680.1:0-5895 GCA_031394065.1 Chitinophagaceae bacterium | reverse complement strand
ATTAAAAGTTATTTTAGAAACGGGTGAACTGGTTACCTATGATAAAGTGCGCAAGGCAAGTGATATTGCCATGTATGCCGGTGCCGATTTTATTAAAACCTCCACCGGTAAAATTTCACCGGCTGCAACTATGCCGGTAACCAGTTCACCCGTTTCTAAAATAACTTTTAATCTTGCTTCGCCGCAGGCTTCTTTAATGGCGGCAATTTCATCAAATACAAAATTATATTCGCCTTCTAAAAATTTGCCTCTCGATATTACCATATCCACTTCATCGGCACCGTTTTGCACCGCATATTTTGTATCTCTTATTTTTATATCACGTGGTGCCTGGCCGCTGGGGAATGCAGTTGCAACCGATGCTACTTTTACACCCGAACCTTCCAATGCTTTCTTAGCTGTTTTTACCATGCTGGGATAAACACAAATGGCAGCCACCGTTGGTAAATCGGGATAAGAATCGTGCAAATGAATGGCTTTGTAACAAAGCTGTTTTACTTTTCCTTCAGTATCTTTTCCTTCCAGCGTGGTAAGATCAATCATGTTTAGGGCAAGCATCAAACCATTAAATTTGGTTTCATTTTTTATACTCCGCTTGGTGAACCGGCTTGCTCTTTCTTCAATACCCACCTGGTCAACATGTGGCGATAAAGAAAAATCAGGTATTGTTTTAGTTACGATCATTTTTATTTTTTATGTTAAATCTGCCACTATCATTAACCCGTCTTCGACAGGCTCAGGCTGACAGCTTTTCTAATTAAGAAGCTGTTAAAGCTTCCAAAGACTTTACAATTAATTTTTCTACAGCCGCATTGCTGTCTTTAGAAAACTCCTTTACTACCCGGTTTGCGATGATGACATTGATGCTCAGGCATTCGTGCCCCATCAATTTACCCAAACCATAAATAGCCGATGTTTCCATTTCAAAGTTAGTGATTCGGTGATTATTAAAGCTGAAATGCGTAAGCTTATCAACCAGTCCCGGACTGCTTAGTCCCAAACGCAATACTCTTCCCTGCGGGCCAAAAAAACCAGGACATGTTACCGTAATACCTTTATGAAATCCTTCACCGAATTTCTGTAATAAAATTTCGCTGCCGCTGAATGCATAAGGATTGGTGATGGCGGTATCTAAATTTGTTTGTGCTATAAAAGCATTAGCCATTGCTTTATCATCATCTGTTTTTGTATACTGTAAAAATTCAACAGGTTATCCAAACCCAAGCCATGCGATGAAGCAACAAAACTATCAACCGGTATATCGGCCTGTAAAGAACCCGATGTGCCAAAGCGGATGATGTTGAGTTTGGTAAGTTTTTCTTTTATCAGCCTGGTTTCAAAATCAATATTGGCAAGTGCATCCAGTTCGTTAAAAACAATATCAATATTATCGGGGCCAATGCCAGTAGAAATTACAGACAAATGTTTGTTGCCGATATAACCGGTGTGTGTGATAAATTCCCTGTGTTGTAACTGATGTTCAATTTTATCAAAATGAACACTTACTTTTTTAACCCGTTCGGGGTCGCCAACTACAATGATAGTGTCGGCGAGTTCTTCGGGCCGCACATCCAAATGGTAAATAGCACCACGGCTGTTGATGATTAGTTCTGATTCTGCGATTCTTTGCATAGGTAAATCGTTAATACACAAAGATAAGATAAATGAGCAGGGTTTATAACTGTTACAAGTCAGTGAATTAATAAAAAAGGCAGAATCAATTTTCATCAATCCTGCCTTTTAAAGATGACATGTTTATATTATTATTTCATTACCGGCTTAACATTTACAGCCTGTACTTTATAAGGCATTTCCAAATGATGCATCACAAAGCTCCACACATCTGCGGCTTCATCAATCTGTTTGGTGGTAGGTTTACCGGCACCATGACCTGCATTTGTTTCAATGCGTATCAATACCGGATTATCCCCTGCATTGTATTCCTGTAGGCGGGCGGCAAATTTGAATGAATGTGCAGGAACCACCCGGTCATCATGGTCGGCAGAAGTTACTAAAGTGGCAGGATACTTTGTACCTACTTTTAAATTATGATAGGGAGAATATTTGTACAAATTTTGAAAGTCTTTGGCTGAATCGGAACAACCATATTCAGTTACCCAGCCATAGCCAACAGTAAAACGGTGAAACCGTAACATATCCATAACCCCTACCGCAGGCAGGGCAACCCTGCAAATATCAGGGCGCTGTGTAATAACCGCACCAACCAGCAGGCCGCCATTGCTTCCTCCTTTCATGGCAATTTTTGTTCTATTGGTATATTTTTTTTCAATCAGGTATTCAGCAGCATAAACAAAGTCATCAAATACATTTTGCTTTTTATCCAGCATGCCGGCCCGATGCCATTTTTCACCATATTCACTACCACCACGTAAATTTACCACTGCATATATTCCACCCTGCTCAATAAAAAAAGCATTACTAATACTGAAGCTGGGGGTAAGCGGAATATTAAAACCACCATAACCATAAATAAGCGTTGGATTATTGGCATTGATCTGCATGTCTTTTTTGTAAGTAAGAAACATGGGTATTTTTGTCCCGTCTCTACTCGGAAAGAAAACCTGTTTGGTCACAAAATCAGCTGTATTAATTTTAATTTCTGTTTTACGGAATATTGTTGATTTGCCCGTAGCAATATCATACCGGTAAATTTGAGGCGGGGTATTAAAAGATGTGAAAGTATAAAATAATTCTTTGTCTTTTTTCTCTCCGCTAAAACCGCTGGCTGTTCCAATACCCGGAAATTTAATTTCACGTATCAATTTGCCCTCGTAACTATACTGGTAAACTCTGGTAGATGCATCTTTAAGATAAACAGCAAATAAATAGCCACCACAGGTACTCACATTCTGTAATGCCATATCCTTTTCAGGTATAATGATCTCCATTTCCGGTTCTTCAGTTTTTAAACCACTTTCTTCTTCATCTTCTCCTTCACTTTTGGCCTCCATTCTAATTACTTTATAATTGGGCGCATTATCATTGGTACGTATCAATAATTCACCACCTTTATTGTCTATAACATTGGCTTCTGTTTTAAAACCCGGAATGAGTAATTTAAATCTTTGTTGTGCCGGATTTTTGTTATCAATAAAATATATCTCTGACCCGCTGGTACCTTCAGAAATCTGTGCAATCAAAAACCTGCCATCTTCTGTTAATGCGCCATTGCAATAATGTAAGGGATGTTCAAGGTCCTGGTAAACTATTTCATCATTTAACTGGTCAGTACCCAACTTGTGATAAAATACCTTATTGTAACGGTTTTGTTTACTTAATAATGAAGTTGTATCCGGTTTATCATAACCACTGTAATAAAATCCTTCATCAGCATTCCAGCTAAAACTTCCGAATTTTGTCCATTTAATTTTATCATTCAATAATTTCTTTGTAGCTGTTTCCATTACATAACCAATCTTCCAGTCGCTGCCGGCAACTGAAACGGTGTAAGCAAAATATTTTCCGGATTTACTGAAACTGGTGCTTCCTATTGCAGCAATACCTTCTTTATTTAATGTGTTGGGATTTAAAAATATTTCCGGCTTACCGGTAAAGCCCTCCTGCTGGTATAAAACAGATTGATTTTGTAATCCATCATTTTTATAAAAATAATAGTACTTACCTTTTTTTGAGGGAGATGAATATTTGGTGTAATTCCAGAGTTGCTTAAGCCGGTTATTGATTTTTTCCCTGTCAGGAAGCGTGGCCAAATAATTGAATGTAACTTTATTTTCTTCTTTAACCCAGGCTTTGGTTTCTTCGCTGTTATCATCTTCCAGCCAGCGGTATGGATCGGGAACTATAAAAGTTCCAAAATAGTTATCAAATACATCTCCTTTTTTAGTTTCCGGGTACTTTAATTGTGCCAATCCGAACAACGGCAATAAAAGAAAAGGCAATGCAAAACGTTTTGTCATTTTTTAATATTGATGAGTATGATTAAATCAGATAATGAATAATTTCCGGCTGTTAAAAATACTTTCAACCGGCAAATTAAAAAAATGAATTTGTAAAATTTAAAGAAGAAAATACTAATTCAACAAAAATAAGGCACACCTGTGCTACAAAAATCTTTTTCACTTATTGCCTGTAACTAAAAGCAGGATCAACTTTCGTAAATCCTGCTTTTCAAATTTATTAGATAGACCTTACTTTATCCCGTACTTCGCTTCATACTTCTCTGCCAATTGCTTTTGCTTATTATTCAGATCAATCTGTCGGCCCTGTATAAATGCCTGCGTAATAATATTTGTACGCATGTCTAAAATATCGCCTTCGCTTACTACAATGTTGGCATCTTTACCGGTTTCAATGCTGCCGGTTTTATCGGCAATGCCCAAAATATTTGCTGCATTTAAGGTTATGGCACTTAAAGCTTCTTCTTTACTTAAGCCATAAGCAGCTGCAGTGCCTGCATTAAAAGCCAGGTTGCGGTATCGGCTGCTGCCATCATCATCGTTAATGGTAAATAATACACCGGCTTTCTGTAAGAGGTAAGGTGTTTTAAATGGTTGGTCTACATCGTCATCCATCATCGCCGGTAAATCGTGCAACTGGTTTAAGATAATGGCAATATTATTTTGCTTTAACAGATCGGCAATCTGCCAGCTGTCAACCGCACCAACAAGCACCACATCAAAACCAAACTCTTTTGCAAAATCAACAGCCAGCAACATTTCTTTTACAATATTGCAATGTATAAAGAGCTTTTGTTTTTTATTAAACAAACCTTTTACTGCTTCAAATTTCAGGTTGGTGTTTTCGTGTTTGCTTTCTGCCAGGTATGCTTTTGCTTCTCTGAAAAATACTTTTACTTTTTCAATCTGCTCCAGCCCGGTTTTTACCGGATCTGCAGGAGCCTGTTGCCCGCCAAAGCCACGGCCGCCGCCACGCCTGTTTAATAAAGAAGGCATACGAAAATGAATGGCCACATCTGTTTTGTACGCTGCGTCTTCCCAGTTCCATGCATCTAACTGCATTACAGAAGATGAGCCTGAAATAACCCCGCCATCCGGAATTACATTGGCCAGCAAAATGCCATTGGTGCGTAAAGTGTTGATGACTTTTGAATCGGTATTGTAGGCTACCACGGAGCGTATGCTTGGATTCATTTCGCCAATTTCAGTACCATCAGCAGTTGCCCGGTTGCTGGGTACTTCTACCAGACCCAGTTGCGATGCGGTTAAAATAAGGCCCGGGTAAATATGTTTGCCTTTGCAATCAATCACTTTTGCCCCGGCAACAGAAGCAGCGGCACTTACTTCTGTTATTTTTCCATTTTTAAAAATAACTGTACCGTTGTTAATTACCTGGCCATTGCCAACATGAATAGTTGCATTGATTAATGCAATGGTTTCTTTTTGTGCCGGTGCCGGCGACATAGTTTCCTGTGCAGAAATATTGGTGACAATAAAAATGCAGAGCGTATAAAAAAATATTTTTTTCATTTGAATGTTTTTTTCAGATTAATTATTGTTTTCTACATCATCCGCATCAATGCCCAGCAAACCATGATTGTGATTATGATTGCCGCAGCTGTTAATGATTTCAAACCTGGGCCTGGCACCACGGCCACCTGCGGCGCCAGCAGCACCCGGCGTTGCAGCTCTTTTTGCAATGGTTAGTTTTTGTATCAGCCTTGCTTTTTCATTTTTATTCTGAATGCGCATGGCTGCATCTTTATCTCTGTCGAAATAAATGATACCATCAACAATTGTTTTTTCTGCCTTGGCATAAATAGACAACGGGTTATCGCTCCAGATAACCAGGTCGGCATCTTTACCAACTTTTATGCTGCCTGTTTTACCATCAACATGCAACATTTTTGCAGGGTTGATGGTAACCATGTCCAGTGCATCAATTTCACTCATGCCG
>JANMWP010000430.1:0-8202 GCA_031394065.1 Chitinophagaceae bacterium | reverse complement strand
CCTTTGCTGCGCAGGTTACGATGATAGGTAATGCCATAATTATGTACTTCATCTCTTATTCTGCGGATCAGTTTCAGGCTTTCACTATCCCAGGGAAGTTTTACAGATTCTGTATCTCCCGGAAAAAAAATTTCTTCTTCATTTTTTGCCAGGCCAACTACCGAAGTTGTGCCAGGCAGGTTTAAGGCAGCTATACTTTGCATGGCAGCACTTAACTGTCCCTTGCCTCCATCAATAATAATTAATTGAGGCAATGGCTGTTTTTCATCAAGCAGTCTTTTATAACGTCTGTAAACAACTTCGGTCATGGAAGCAAAATCGTTAATGCCAACTACAGTTTTTACTTTAAAGCGGCGGTATTCTGCTTTGCTGGGCTCACCATTTTTAAAACATACAACGGCAGATACTGGGTAACTTCCCTGGAAATTTGAATTATCGAAACATTCAATGTGCAGGGGAACGGCTGGTAAATGCAAATCTGTTTTCAATTGCTCCAATACCTTTATTTTTTCATCAGCTGTTTTATTTTCCAGGTTAAGCATTTTTCTTTTCCTTAACTCTTCTCTAAAATAATTCACATTCTTCTGAGACAGGTCAAGAAGTTTTTTCTTATCACCTCCTTTAGGTATGGTAATGATAATATCCTGCTGGGGAAAATCAATTGTAAACGGTACAATGATTTCTTTTGTGCTGCTGTTAAAACTATCTCTGATCTGTGCAATGGCAAAAACCAGTACTTCTGCAGCAGTTTCTTCCAACTGCTTTTCAAGCATGATTGTTTTTGTTTGTACAATAGTTCCGGCATTAATGGCCAGGTAATTTACATAAGCAATATTCCCATCTTCTAAAATAGAAAAAACATCTACGGTACCCATACGGGTGTTTACAACTGTTGAACGGGCCTGGTAATTTTTCAGGTGTTCAATTTTGGCTTTTATGATTGCAGCTTTCTCAAACTCCAGTTTTTTTACATACTCCTGCATTTCTTTTTTAAAATGCTGTATTACAGGAGCCAGGTTGCCTTTTAAAATTTTTACAAGCTGCTGCAGTTCTTCATTATAATTTTCTAAAGTCTGTAATCCTTCACATGGGCCTTTACAATTACCGAGGTGATACTCAAGACAAACTTTAAACTTCCCTTTTTTAATATTGCTTTCGGTTAAATTAAGTTTACAGGTACGTAACAGAATTGTTTGCTTAATAAAGTCGAGCAGTTCTCTTACTTTTTCAACGGATGTATATGGCCCTAAATACTGTGAGCCGTCTTTTATTTTTCTTCTCGTAAAAAACACCCGTGAAAACCGTTCGTTTTTAATAACAATGTAAGGATAGGTTTTGCCGTCTTTTAAACTGATATTAAAACGTGGCTGAAACTCTTTAATTAAAGTATTCTCCAGCAAAAAAGCATCCTGTTCGTTATTAACAATGGTAAATTCAATATGGTGTATACGTTGAACAAGCTCGTGTGTTTTGTAGGTGGTAAAGGTTTTTGAAAAGTAAGAGCTTACTCTTTTGCGCAGATGTTTTGCTTTGCCAACATACAAAAGCTCATTTGCCTCATCAAAATACTTATAAATACCCGGCAGTGCAGGAATGGTTGCGGCAATCGCCGAAAATTCTTTTTGTGTCATTATTTTTTAAAAATCCCAAATGAGTTTTTCTTCTTTTTCAATTTTCGTTAAGCCTTTATCGTCAGTTACAATACTGGTAACTTTACACCATTTGTTACTAACCCAGGTTAGCTGTAGTGTTTTTGCCTTATCAATCTCCTTAACCATATAAATTCTTTTTACATTACCCGATTGCGGGTAAATATATACATCCCAATGCTTCAGTTTCATACTGTCTGGCAATATACCGGTTGCATCATACGTTAAGGTTACCGCATCAATCGATTGATCCATAAAACTTTTTTCAGTAAAAAGCGTAATTAAATTTACCGAATCAATTACCGGGTTTAAAAATTCCTGAACAGCTGCATCCAGGTCTTCAGTTTTTAACCAAACAGAATCGGTATGTTCATTTACTGTTGTATATTTTAAAGGATTTACCCCACTCTTTTTAATATTAAAGATTTCGCCTTTTAAATATGCTGTTACCGGAAAAAATTTTTGCTTTTCAGTTGTATCTTTTTCTGTAGAATGCCCGGTAGGTTTACCGGAATCAGTACAGGAAAATAAAAAAAAACTGCTTAACAGTATTGAGAAAATGATTTTCATTTTTCAAATTTAAAAGGAAAGGATGGGATTGCAAAAACATAGATTCTTAGTACTTATGTAAAATCAGGCTTAGTTTAAAAAAAACGCAGTAATACGATTATGTATTACTGCGTAAAATATAAATAGTAGTTAAAAAAAATTAAAATCCTTTTGTTAAACCAAACTTGAGACCTATGGCGTACGGTTTTTCAATTAAAGCCACATCTTTTTTATAGGTTGAATACACCTGGTAACGCACCTGCGGCCCTACCTGTAAATTGTAAGTGCCCAGTTTAAAATTCATGTAGGTTTCAAAACCTAAATTCAAATTCCAGGTTTTTATGGAAGAAGGTTCAGATACATAACTTTTTAAATCAGTAGAAATAAGATGTGCATTACCGCCAAAAATATAAGATGGCTGAACAGTTGCTCCTGCATACCAGTCTACATTGTTTTGGCTTGAAAGTTTATAACCAAAGCCAACCGGTATTGATATTTGATAAGTTCTGTTATGCAATGTTACAGGCTGTAATGCTGTGGCATAATATGCATTTGATTTGGTAGATGTTCTGGCGGCTGAATAAGAATACCCGGTAGCAGGGTCATTTAATAAAATAGTGGTTGATACAGGATGACTGTTTTCATCGGCACTGATATTATAGTTGGTGTAGTTAACCTGTATACCCGCTTTTAACTGTAATCTTTTGGCAATTGCATAATTCAATCCAATACCTGCTTCAATTCCAACACCCGGTTTCTGGCTGATGGAACGGTTGATATCGCCAGTGGCAAAGGGTGTTGCAGATCCTTTTGACTCGGTGGTTAATTTACGGTAGTTAACAGCTGGTGTAAAATAAAACTGATAGCCTAATCTGCCTTTCCATCTTTTGGCGGCTGGCTTGTTTTGCAAAGCATAGTTTTCAATCCAGTCTTTGTCTTCATTTGTCAGTGTATGTTTTTCCTGCCCAGCGTTGGTAAATGCGGAAGCGATATTTTCAGCTGGTTTATTTACTTCTGTATTATCGGTATTGCCCGGTACTTTTGTTGAAACGCTGGTATTATCTGTAGAGTTTAAATTTTCAGCGTTTTGCTCATTAATAATTCCGTTGGGAGCTTTTTTAGATGCTGATTTTAGCGAAGGGTAATTATTTTTTTTATTGTAAGCGGCAATATCTGTAAAGATCTGGTTGGTCTTTATGTAGGTATCTATAACCTGTACAATATCCTTTGTAGTATTATTTGTTTCAGGCACTTCGGCAGTTAATTTATTATCTGATGTTGTAGCAGGCGTGTTTAAATAAGTTGGCCTGTTACTTTTAACAACAGTATAGGTATAATAATCAGATTCATTGGTTAACAAATCAGCAAAAGCATGATTATATGCCGATACCGGCTTTTGTTCTGTTCTGGAATAAGCGGCAGTCTGTTTTACGTGACTTAGGTTTTGAGTTTTGTTTATTTTATCCGATGTTTTGTTAAGTGTATTGTTGTTTAAGTTAATTTGCCCGGTAATAGAATTGTCTCCGGTATGTAAATAACCAATTAGCATTAAGGAAGTAAGTAAAAGTAAACTGACAACAACAGAGGGCCACCTGCGGCTAGGGTGCAGGTTATTGTAAATGCTGTACCATACCCGTTTAGAAGGATACATGCTGAACTGATCTGCTTTTTCTTTAAGCAGTTGTTCAAATTCGTCAGCGTAAAATTCGTTCTCTATCATTTTATTAAAACATAAGCGTAATTGGTAATTCCAAGATTTTAATTGCCCTGGGCAAATCAAATCTGGTTATACAACTCCCAAAAAATTTGTCTTTTTCTTTGGTCTCTGAATTATTTTTTTTCTTATCAATATTTCTTCCAACATAGATTTTGCCCTGGTGTACTGACTCCGGCTCGTACTCTCCTCAATATCCAGCATAAAAGCAATTTCTTTATGCGAGTACCCTTCAATTGCATACAGGTTTAAAACCGTTTTATAACCCAGCGGTAAGGATCTGATACATTCAACAACCTGTTTCGCCTGCATAATGGATGGTATCATTTCTTCCCGTATATGAATACTGTGTGCATTGGTAATATCAATACTGTCAGAAAATTTTTTATTCTTCTTCAAAACATTAATACAGGTATGTACCACAATTCTTCGTATCCAGCCTTCCAGTGCACCTTCATTTCTGTATTGATGCATTTGCGAAAAGATTTTTATAAAACCTTCCTGCAGCATATCCTCAGCATCCTCCCGGTTTTTTGCAAAACGATAGCACACCCCCAACATTCTTGGGCTAAAACGGTTGTACAATGCCTCTTGCGCAGTGGCATTATTCCGAAGGCATCCGCTAAGCATAAGCTCTTCCGTCATATCGTGCTTGATTTCCCTATAAATATAGACAAATTACCGGTAAGTAATGCTGCATGTACGTTAAAAAATATCCCGGAAATTGCCGGGATATCTTTTAATAAAATAAGTATTTAAGTTGTTGATTATCAAATATTAATCAGGAATTAACCAATTATTTTAACTGATTACCAGTTTGCCCTTAACCCAATCAGGAAGTTTCGGCCCCCGGCAGAAAAACCCGAAGCGAAAGCCCTATAGTTTCTATCCAGAATATTATCTACCCCCAACTGTACCTGTAAATTTTTAATTACCTGTACGCTTCCTTTCCAGTTAAGCGTCATCCACGATGGCATTCCATCTGCAGTTGCATATTGAGCATTGTCTTCACCATCTGCATTATATTGGTTCAAACGCTTCCAACCATTATACAGCAGAGAAACTTCGGTATTAAATATTTTGTGCTGATAAGTAATACTTGTTTTACCCATCAATGGCGGAAGGTGATCCAATGGTTTGCTTGATACATTTCTGCTTACCAAAGAATATGTACCATTTGCTTGTTTTTCATAAACAGATGTTGTTTTGGAAGCATCGGTTTTAAAACTGCCTTTGGTATAAGAAAGTGTGCTGCTAAAACCTAAGCCTTTGTAAATATCTGCAGCAAGGTTAAAAGTAAAACCATACAAATTTGCTTTGTTCACATTCTGACTGGCTAATACCTGGCTTTTGACACCATTGTAAATAATAGAATCCTGGCCATTTAATTTAAAGGGAGCTTTTAGTATAGCATTCCTGAATAAAGTATAAAATCCTGTTAACTCTATAGTCACTCTATCAGCAATGCGTTGGTTTATGGTGAGGTCGAAATTATAAGTATACTCTGGTTTGATATCTGCGTTGGGTACAACCACCTGTTTGGCGGCAGTGCTTGATTCAAAAACTTTTGCCAGATCATCAATATTAGGAGCCCTGAAGCCGGATGAAACGGATGCTTTTACTGTTGTATTTTTTATTGGAGTATATACCACGCCTAAATTTCCGGTAACTGCAATACTATTTTGCTTTACAGCTGTATCCGGTAAATGGAAAAAAGAATTGTCCATTACATTGCTTTGCAGGTTGATGGATTGCAAACGGATGCCATCATTCAACACCAGTTTTTTATTCTTGAATTTGTAAAGATGCTGGGCAAAAATGCCAAAATTATTCATCTTGTTTTTACCATCGGGATAGCGGGTAGCTATTTTAGAAACAGCGCCTGTTGTTAAATTTGTTCTGCTTGCAGTTGATTTCACATCATTCAACTGAGCATCTGCACCAAATGTCAATTCGCTGTTTCCAATATCTTTTCTGGCACTTATGGTAATGCCAAATACTTTTACTTTTTCAACCTGGCTGTCAAAACGGTCATAGCGCCTGTACTCCCTTGTTTGTCTGCTTTCTTCAATATCCTGGTAATTGATATTGGCTTTCAGTGCATCCAGAAAACCCAGTTTGATTGCATTTAATTCATAAGCACCCATTATTCTTTTTTGCGGGCCATAATACCATTCAGCAAACCGAAGTGTAGTACCGATAGAGCCTCCAAAATTTTTTATATCCTGCAAACGGTCGTAACGGGGAACATCAGTTGTGTTTGATAATTGAAAATTCAGTGAATGAGAAATATGGTCATTCTGTTTAAACAATAATTTCTGAATGATATCCCATTGCTTATATCCCGAAAATTTCTGTACCCGATCATCCGGATTTACGAGTACAGAATCAACTCCATTTACTTTGCCAACATAAGTACTTCTTTTGCCAAAATTGGGATATTTGCTGAGGTAGTTGCTTCCCATTTTCATATCTCCAAAATCGCTGTAATTGTACGATTGAAACCAGGCAAGTTTTTTGCCTCCTATACTTACATCTGCATGAATTGTTTTTTCATTGTTTACGCTGCTGTATCTTGTAAATGCCGATCCGGTTGTGAGGAATTTTTTATCGCCGGAAAGTACCGGCGATTTGGTAATCAGGTGAACAATACCACCCAGTGCATCGCTGCCAAAGATTGTAGATGAAGGTCCATACATAATTTCCACACGACTCAGCGAATTCTGATCGCTGGTAATTACATTTTGTAAATGCCCGCTTCTGTAAATGGCATTATTCATTCGTACACCGTCTATTACCAAAAGTACCCGGCTGGCTTCAAAACCCCGCAACACCGGGCTGCTACCACCTTGCTGGCTTTTTTGTACAAAAATTTTACCGGTATTGATCAGCAGGTCACCGGTATTTTGAGCATTTGTTTGGGCAATGGTTTTAGCACTGATGACATCTATTTTTTGTGCAATGTTTTTTTTCTTTTCAGCAAAATTGCTGGCAGATATTACCACTTCATCCAGACTGATTTCTTTTACAGTTGTATCTTTTATTATGTTTTTCTGTTGTGCAAATCCGCTGTATGTGATGAATAATAAAATCGCTGCTATAAATTTCTTCTTCATAAAATTTGATTTAATAAAATAAATAATGATCACTATGCAATTAGCAGAGTGAAAAAGACTTTGAGATTGTAATGAAAGTTGAAATATATTAACAGGGAGGATGAAGCAGAGAACGACAAGGTGCAACAGGTATCATTTCGGCAAATGAATAATACTGCTTTGGAATAAATTTCCAGTAATTTTCTTCGCAGTTAATCAGCTGCTGACTGATATATACTGGAAAAAATAAAAAGTTTATTGCATGCTCATTAAAGGGGCCTCCGGATTGTTTTCTATGTTTGGTAAGTTTTAGAATTTGCTGAACCAATATATCTTCTTTGTTATCAAAAAAACCTGTGAGCGATATAATGCCTCCTTCAGTTTTAAATGATTTAACATCAAACAGTTTTCCATCAAATAAAACCTCTTTACCGGGTTTTATCCAGAAAATATTTTTAGAAGATACAGTGATGGTTTGAAGTCTTTCCTTACCCAACCTTTCTTCTCTCTGGTATTGTACAATCTTTTGTTTCAACAGTACAGTAACAGAAAATAATACAGGTATTGCCAAAAGAAGCAATAAAACCAAAGCAGTTATTATTTTTTTAGTCTTGTACATGAAATGATATGCAAAGATAGCTATTGTTTTTTTCTGATTAAGCTATCAGCCGGGTAATTTTGTTTAATAGTATCTCTTACAGCTACAACCCAATTAGCAACAGTTAACTTTTGCTGCTCACTTAATTTGGCATATTTGTGTATCCACAGGTACGAATCAAGTGGCATTTCGTCTTTTTTTACAAGTTCATTTATTTCTTCCAGCTTTTTGTATTGCCGCCTGATACGGTAGCTTGCAAACTCTGAAAAATTCAGGTCTTTTTTTCCATCCTGTATATGATTATTTAACCACCAGGCAACTGGTTGTATTTGTGCATACCAGGGATAAACTGTGTTATTACTGTGACAATCATAACAACAGGTTTTTAGTATCGCCTGTACATTTTCAGGCACCAGATAAATTTTGCTGATATCATTGCTGCTGATTGCATCCGATTTATTTTTTGCAGGACGGATAAACTGTATAACAATAAAAGCCAGCAATAAAATCTGGAAAGTTCTTTTTAAAATTTTCTTCAGCATAAATTCTTTTAAGTTTAATTAATTAAAATATTACCAGTCATTTCTTTTGGAACAG
>JANMWP010000658.1:0-3715 GCA_031394065.1 Chitinophagaceae bacterium | reverse complement strand
GGACCTGCATCCACTTCGTTATGATTATCCCTTAATCGTTTTTTTAAACTCATAATATTATTTCTACTTATCTACCTATTTACTTTTATACTTTTCACCCAATTCCAAATTCCTAATTACCAACCCCCACTTACCTCGTCGGCTCCTGTAAAATATCAATAAAATCTGCGCTGGCCGATTCCATTTTGTGTACTGTTTTATCTATCTGTGTATTTAAATAACTGTATCCCAAAAAAGAGATCATACCAATAATGAGCCCGGTTGCAGATGTGATCATCTTTACATACATGGCATCGGCAATATCAGTGATAGATGGATTTGAAGCCGTGGCAAAATCCCTCAACAACATTACCAAGCCAATAATAGTACCCACAAAACCAAACAGCGGCGCAATACGGGCAATTACAGAAAGCACCGGCAGGTTTCTTTCCATTTTATAAATCTCCAGTTTGCCAACATTATCCATACTTTTTTCAATGGCATCAATGGGTTTACCAATACGCTGTAATCCTTTGTCAATCATCTTTGCAACCGGGTTAGGAGTATTTTTTGCAAGGCTACGGGCAGCAGTAACATTACCGTTGATGATATGATCCCGGATGATATTCATGAAATTATCCTCTATCTTACTGGCCTTGCGGATGGCTATCAGGCGCTCAATAAAAAAGAATATAGCCATCGCCATAAATATGGCCAGTGGAATCATCAACACGCCGCCTTTTATCAGCAAAGAAAATAATGATTCCTTACCTGCAGAAGAAGCGATTCCTGTACTATCGATCTGTAATAAAATATTAAACATGTAAGCCGGGTTTTATTTGTAAAGTTAGCTGCGCTATAATTATGCCAAAAAGTATTTCAATTTGCAATGAAACGAAACAATCTATCAATTACTGCATAATGAAATGTTAATCTTCCCGGTAAACCTTATCAATTGAAAATGCAGGAAGACAAATACTCCAGTATTCGCAGGGCTCTTCAAAGGGATTGCTGTACCGTACCCGGCTTCCTTTTTTTATTAAAATACTTTGCCCGGCGCTCACTGTAATTTTTTTACCATCAACTTCAAATAATTTTTTACCCCTGCTCACCAATGTATATTCATCAAACTCCGGGTTTTGAAAAGGCTCACTCCACCCGGCCGGGGCCAGCATGTGGGCTATACTCAAACCGGCTTCGCCTGTAGAAGCGCCAATATGTTCTTCAATTAATTTACCATCGGTGGTTGGCACCACAAATGGATTATCCTGTTTAAAAAATGGCATATAGAAATATTTTAAAAAACAAAAGTGCCGCAATTACGGCACTTTACATTTTATAGTTTGCAAATTATTTTTTCGATTCTAATTGTTGCATCGCCATAATCTGTTTCATGGTTTTTTCCATACCATCGCTGCCGCCATCCAGGAATATCACATTGCCCTTTCCATATTCAGCAAAATTCTTAATCGCTTCCACCCACATACTGAATAAAATAACATTGGTATCCAGGTTTGCCTGTTTCATTTCACTTGCAGCCTGGCTCATACCCTTGGCTACTTCCTCCCGAAACAAAGCCACACCCTGTCCACGTAACTGAGCAGCAAGCCTTTCTGCCTCTGCTGCAATTTTAATAGCATTACCTTCTGCCTCGGCAGCTTTTGTTTTGGTTATCAATAAAGCCTGACCTTCATTTTCGGCCGCAGCTTTTAAGTTATTACTGGCAACCACTTTACTCATACTCGTAATAATTGCTTCATCAAAAGTGATATCGTTTATCTGCAAATCCTGCAGGTGATAGCCCCAGCCTTCCAGCGCCACATCCACCTGTTCTTTTACATTTTCAACAATATCTCGGCGCACATTTAAAACCTCTGCCTGCCGCTTGGTAGATACAAAAGCACGGATGCTACCCTCAACAGTACGTATTAAAGCCTGCATCAGGTCTTTATCGCTGATGAATTTAAAAGCAACTTTCTGAATGGTATCTTCCTGCTCATTCTGTACCGAATACAGCAGCATCGATTTAAAATAAACATTCGCCTGGTCAACGGTTACTGCCTGAAACTCCAGTTCTACCGAGCGGTTCTGAATACTTACTTTTTTAAAGATCTGTTCCAGGAAAGGGATTTTAAAATTCAATCCCGGTCGCAGTATACGGCGGTATTTACCAAACATGGTTACCACGCCAATAAAGCCCTGGTTAATGGTTACAAAGCAACCCAATAAGGCAAGTACTAAAACAACGACCCACCAATACTCTTTTAAATAATCCATAGTTGTAAAATTAGAGATTGAAGGTATAGATTTTTTTATGTACCGGGCAGAAAATCTTTAATCGGCTTCATTGGCAACAGTTGTTTGTTTATTTTTAGTCTTTTAGTAAAAGAATAAAAATGAACCACTCTTGTGCGGTATCGAATTATTGAGCATTAATTGTGTTGTGCCAAAACCGCCGTCCCTACGGGACTTTAAGCAATCTATCTTATCTTTTTTCTACCAATCTATCGCTCCTATGCAGCTGAGTTAAAGGTATAAAAAACCAATCATCACTTCGATAGTCCCCCTTCAGGGGCGGAGGGGGTTTCGGGGCTTTACTTTATATACTTATTCCTGCTATTTGCAATTAAATTTGCAAACAACCGATAAGCACCCGGCATACCTGCAGGCAATTCCCTGAAGAAAACCAACCCGGTGTAAACAAATCTTCCTTTGCCATAATTGGCAATGATGAGGCTTCCGTTCTGTTCCTGCTCGCCCGGATCTTTCATACTCAGGATTGCTTTGTATGCTGTATCAATTTTTTCCGCATGATAAATACTACGTTCCTGTATCCAGCCATCAAAATCTTTATCGGTTATTTTATTGGGGTAATTTAATGCCGGATGATCAGGAAGTAAAAAATTAACTTTTGCTTCTTCATCAGTAATCCGGTTACGGCTGATATTAAAAGGATAAGGAGCAATTTTTGCTTTAACCGGGCCTATCTGGTTACTGGTATTATATTGCACCAGCAATACGCCCCCATCATTAACATACAGCATCAGTTCGTCATACACATTGTTCATCCATTCGTTGGTATTGTATGCACGTACGCCGGTAATGATGGCATCAAACTGTTTCAGATTGGCTGCTTTGATATCATTTTCTTTTAACGTTACTACCTTGTAACCCATTGCTACCAGTGCTTCCGGAATTTTATCACCGGCACCGGGAATGTAACCAACATAATTGCCCTCAGTCTTTAAATTAATCCTGGAAATTTTGGCTGTTGCCTCGTGAAAGTAAACGATAGATGGTATATGATCGTATTCAATATTTTTTTTGTACTGGTGAAAAATATTATTTCCATCACCGGCCTGTAATTTTATTTCTTCAACATAATCTCCATCAACTCCGGTAAAAGAAAAAGTTGAAGTCTCATTATTCAATTTATTTTCGACACTGCTTTTAAAAGTAAAAGGATTATTTGAGTTTTTTATTTTTGAAGTAGTTTGTTTGGTTACGGTATAATTTGAAGCAGCAGACAGGTTGGATTTTAAATGAGTTCCAACTTCTACAGGCTTATTATTGATGGCGAGAAAAACATTGCTGCTGTAATTCAGTTCCAGTTTTGGTAAAATAGTTACAGGTTGATATAATTCGCCCTTGACCGGGTCGGTAAATTTATACCGCACCGGTTTTGTAAATTTAAATTCCTTCCCTTCAATCAGCATACTGAATACAACACTGAACG
>JANMWP010000656.1:0-1625 GCA_031394065.1 Chitinophagaceae bacterium | reverse complement strand
AATTTATCGCTCAACATAATTTGCTTTGTGCCTGCATCGGTTAAAACATCAATAGGTAAGGGCATGGGCAGGTTTGTAGCTTTAATGCCGTATTCATTGTAGCCGGTTTGTAATACAGTTATTTCAAGTTTCTTAGTTGTTCTTAAATAAAAATCAAAAAGTGGTTTTAAATTTTTGCCTGATGCTTTGCTGAAGAGTTGCTCTACATCATCAGTAGTAATAAAATTGCTGTATGTGTATTGCGGATCGGTGGCTAATTTTTTCAGGGTCGGGAAAAATAATTCATCGCCCAGCACATAGCGCAGGGTATGCATAAAAAAGGCACCCTTGGTATAAATATCACCAATGTATGCATCTCCCGAGTTCATTTCTTCACCCTGTACTATTGGTTTTTTATTTTGAATACTTTTCTTAAACATCACCATCATACTGTCGTAACCCCTTTCGCCATTGGCTTCCCGGCAAAACAGAGCTTCGCTATAAGTGTTAATACCTTCCTGTATCCACATATGCGCCCAGTCTTTATTGGTTACTTTATTGGCAAACCACTCATGCCCAAATTCATGAAACAGGTTTCCGGAATAATCCCAGGTACCCACTTTTTTGGTTACGAATTTGGCCCTGTTTTCACCATCGCCATAAGTAATCATGGTCTGGTGCTCCATGCCGGGGTTGGGCACCTGGGCAATGCCTATTTTTTCTTTTGCCCAGGGATACTCACCTAAATATTTTTCCAGTATGCGGCAATCACGTTCACGCATGTCGAGTATTTTTTCTGCATTGGCTTTATCTTCTTCAAGCACATAAAATTCCATGGGTACTTTATTGCCATCAATGGTTGTGTAGGTTCGTTTTACAATAACGTATTTGCCAATATCAAAAACCACACAGTAATTGCTGATGGTATAATTTGTTTTCCAGTAAAAAGTTTCTTTGTTATTTTTTGTGGTTGTTTTTTGCAGCAACCCCGGCCCGGCAACGGTTAATCCTTTGGGCACGGTAATCATCATATCTACACCTTCGTTGGGTTCATCGCTGGGGTGATCTTTACAGGGAAAATAAACTTTGGCTCCTTCCAGCTGGCAGTTAATAACCACCCAGGGATTTCCGGCGTTGTCTTTCTTCCAGCTGAAACCGCCTTTCCATGGCGGGTTTACAGCTACAGGCGGTTTACCGTTGTATTCAATTTTTATACTTTGTTTACCGGCTTTAAAACCGGCTGCATCAACAATGTAGATAAGATCCTTATCACGGTAAAAGGTTTTGTTCTTTTTCTCAGCCGTAATTTTTGTAACGTTTAAAAAATTAACCAGGTCGAACAGGAGCGTATCTGTTGGGCTGGTTAAAATAAAATCAATTTCGGTATAACCGTTGATGGATTCGTTGGGTATATCCACATCAAGCGCAAGGGTATAATGCCTGATATCCATATTTGCCTGCAGGGGTTTTAGTTTGCCACCCGAACTCATGTAGCTTATGTCGCGGTTTTGGGCGGGTACGGTAATGGTAATTAAAACCAGCAGAAAGTTTAAAATAAATTTCATAAAGCAGGTTTTTATTTTTATTAAAGAAACAAAAACTAATTGGGAAAAGGAAATGGGGGTTAAATTAGCTGGGTGGGTTGT
>JANMWP010000633.1:0-6129 GCA_031394065.1 Chitinophagaceae bacterium | reverse complement strand
GTTTAAAACCGGGAACAAAAAGAAAGAACTTGTATTCAATGCTGAAGGTAATGTGATAAAATAAATTTGTTTGATAAAATTATATGAGAGTAATTCTTTTTTTAATAACAGCTATCTTTTTTTTTCCGGCAATAATCATCGCACAAAATAATTTCAACTGTTTTGTAAAAGATGCAGATAGTAAAGAATTGCTTGCAGGTGTTACTGCAAAAATAACCGGCGGCAATAAGCAAACTGCCTCAGATAATAATGGAAGCGTAGTTTTTAAAAATATTGCGGCAGGCAACATAAAAATTATTTTTACTTATGTAGGGTATGAAAGTCAGACTGTGGATTTCAGAATTCCGCAAGGCGATACAGTGCAAATAGTTTATTTACAAAAAGCAAAAATAGAAGCCGAAGAAGAAGTAATCATTACCTCTTCACGAACCAACAGCCGTATTGAAGACCTGCCAACAAAAGTAGAAGTGATAGGCAGTGAAGAAATGGATGAAGAAGCAGGCACCATGCCAGGAAATGTTGCTGCCCTGCTGGGGGACTTTGCTGGTATTCAAAATCAAAGAGCATCTGTAACAACCGGCAGTGTTGATATTCGGGTGCAGGGCCTGCCTGGCAAATACACACAGATACTGCGGGACGGACTGCCATTGTTTGGTGGCTACAGTGGTAATTTCAGCGTGCTGCAGATTCCCCCACTGGATTTAAAACAGGTAGAGATTATTAAAGGAGCCAGCTCAACATTATATGGCGGTGGTGCTATTGCCGGCATGATCAACCTTATTTCCAAAACCCCTAAACTAAACGATCCGCAACATAGTGTGTTGGTTAATTTCAGCACGTTGAATGAATTCAATTTGAATACTTTTCACAGCAAAAGAAATAAAAAAACGGGCTACACTTTTTTTGCCGGAACTACTTTGCAACGGGCTGTGGATGTAAACAAAGATGGTTTCAGTGATGTGCCCGATCTGAAAAGTTTTTTCTTTCATCCTAAATTGTTTTTGTATCCCAACGAAAAAAATACGTTAACGCTGGAATATGACGGCACGTATGAAGACCGCAACGGCGGAGATATGCAGGTGCTACATGGAACAAAAGATAATACACACCAGTTCTTTATTCAGAATAAATCATTGCGCAATTCTGTTGCTGCAACCTGGGAAAATAAACTCAACAAAACTTCTGAATTGAATTTTAAAGGATTGCTCAGTTTTTTTAACAGAGATATCAGTACCAATGTGTTTGGCATGAAAGCTGCCCAGCAAACTTATTTCACCGAACTATCTTATTTAAAAAAATGGAACAGGCATACGCTGGTTACGGGTATAAATATTTCAGGAGAAAATTTTGATAAAAAATCACCCGACTCATCGCTGATCCATCCATACAGTAACCATATTTTGGGTGTGTTTGTGCAGGATGACTGGAAAATCACACAAAAATTAACCGCACAAACCGGTTTGCGTTTTGATTACCACGATGCCTACGAACCCGTTCTGTTGCCACGTTTGTCGTTGTTGTACAAATTCAATTCACAGTTTACTTCCCGGTTAGGTGGCGGCCTTGGTTACAAAGTCCCAACCGTTTTCAATAATGATATTGACGAACGTGAATTAAAGGGACACAATCTGGCAGCAGGGATCCTTACTGAAAAATCCATTGGCGCAAACTGGGATATTAACTACAAGCAAAAAATTGATGAATGGAATGTTACCATTAACCAGATGTTTTATGTAACACAGATCAACCGCCCGGTAATTGCAGAAAACAACAATATTTATTACAGCTACATCAATGCAACTAAACCTTTAAACACAAAAGGTTTTGAAACCTATGTTGCTATTAAATATGATGATCTGGAAATGTACCTTGGCTATACTTATACCATTGCAAAACAATTTTACAACAAAGCGCAGCCAAATGTACCATTGAGCGCTAAAAGTAAATTTGCGGCAGTTATATCCAATGAATTCAGTCCACGGTTAAGGGCATGTATAGAAGTGTCCTATACCGGTAAACAATTTTTAGATGATGGCAGCAGAACACCCGGTTATTTAATTTCGGCAGGTATGGTGAGGTACGACATAAAAAAACTATCCCTTGTTTTAAACTGCGAAAACTTTTTTGATTACCGGCAAACAAGAAAAGAAAGTATTGTGTATGGTTCTACAAGCAATCCAGCATTCAAACAAATTTGGGCACCTGTTGACGGCAGGGTGATTAATTTATCGGCAAGGATAAATTTTTAAATGAAAAACAAAATCGGGCCTCTTGTAATTAATTTTAGTAATTTCAAAATCTCCTTTCTGACGTTCTAAAAAACTAACCGTAAAATGAAAAAATATTTTTTATTCATTGCAGTCATCACCATTTTTATTTCCTGTAAACAAACAGCAAATAAAACAAATTCGCCGGTGGCATTGTACGACTCTGCTTATGTGCCGGCAGTTTTTGCTGATGCCAACCGGGTGGAAAAAATTAAAGCAGCCTTTTCAGTAATAGACAGCCTGTATAAAAAATATGCCACCGACAATCATTTTCCGGCCATATCATTTGGTATTGTTGTAGACGGGCAGCTGCTGTATAAAAACAGTTATGGCTATACCGATGTTGAAAAGAAAATTCCGGCAACATCTGCTTCATTGTTTCGCATTGCATCTATGAGCAAAAGTTTTACCTGCATGGCCATGTTAAAACTGCGTGATGAAGGAAAACTGAATTTAGATGATCCTGCTTATTTGTATATTCCTGAATTAAAGAACTTAAAATATCCAACAGCCGATGCGCCGGTAATTACCATCCGGCATTTAATGACGCATGGTGCCGGTTTTCCCGAAGATAATCCCTGGGGCGACAGGCAGCTTGCAGATAATGATAAAGACCTGATGGAATTTATTGGCAAGCAGATTTCTTTCTCCAATCCGCCGGGCATTGCGTATGAATACAGCAATTTGGGTTTTGCCATGCAGGGAAAAATTATCAGCAAAGTTTCTGGCATGCGCTACCAGGATTATATCAAAAAAAATATTTTAGAACCACTGGGTATGAAAACAACCACCTACGAATTTGGTGATGTTGCTCCCGATAAACTGGCACATGGTTACCGCTGGTTAAATGAAAAATGGAATGAAGAAATTTTACTGCACGATACCAAAGATGGAAGCTGGGGTGCGATGGGTGCCATGATCAGTTCTATTGATGAGTTTGCCAATTACATGGCTTTTCACATGAGTGCATGGCCGCCCAACAATGCAAAAGATGATGGCCCAATAAAAAGAAGTTCGGTAAGGGAAATGCATCATCCCTGGCGCTGGCATACATTTAATCCTGCATACACTTTCCCCGATGGCAGAACCTGCGCCATCACCGCTGCCTATTGCTATGGTTTAGGCTGGATGAAAGATTGCGATGGTAAAACCTATATTGCTCACAGTGGTGGCCTGCCGGGCTTTGGAAGCCAATGGCGCATTATGCCCGATTATGGTATTGGTGTGATGGCTTTTGCCAACCGTACCTATGCACCCATGGGTGTAATAAACCTGCGGGTGCTGGATACTTTAATTAAAATTGCCGGCCTGCAACCCAGGCAAATTGTGCCATCAAAAATTTTAGAGCAACGCAAAAATGAATTGCTAAAAATATTACCCGACTGGAACAATGCAGAACAGAGCGGCATTTTTGCCGAAAACTTTTTTCCTGATTACCCCATTGATACTTTGAAAAAATATGCAAGGGATCTATATACAAAAGCAGGAAAAATAATTGCAGTTAAAGCAATGAAACCCGAGAACCAATTGCGTGGCAGTTTTATTATTGAGGGCGAAAAAATAAATATGGAAGTGTATTTTACACTATCGCCGGAGAATCCTGCGTTGATACAGGAGTATCATATAAAGGAAGTGGCGAAAAATAAGGAATGATTTGCTTACAACTTTGCCAAAGGTTTAAACTTTGGCAAAGTTATTCAAACATCATTCCCCCGGATGATATTTCCTTTCCACATGCTTCATCACATTTTCCTTATAAAACAGTACATCTTTAAACTGCCCTTTACTGTACATCAACCCTTGGTCAAAAAAATGTTTTGAATTGGTATTACCACTTTCGCCACCGGCTAATAAGGATTTTGCTTTTATTCTTTTACCAAACTCCACAGCACAAATAAAACTGTTACCATGATAACCATATCTTTTTTTAGTACCCGGATACGTGTTACTGCTATAGGATGGTAACATACCCCAGGTTGCAGATGCAAACCCAACCGGCAAGCTTGGTTTATTATCGTCAAACTTGTATTCAATGTCATTGGAGATACGTTGAAAGCGGTTTATCTCTCCCCAGGAAACCTGCCATTTACCAAAATTGCTTTTTAATTCTTTAACAACAGCCAGCATGGGATTAATCAACTCATACGTAGTTGCATTTGCAGCAAAATATTTTGTTTTCTCAACCACGTCACCGGTGACCTTTACTTTATAGAACAGCGGTAAAAGTTTTTCGCCCCATGTAATAGCCAGTGTGGTAGCAACAGAATTTTCTGCGCTGCGGTAATTCCACTTTTTTAAAACAGCCATTACATCTTTTAGTTGCAGGTATGCAGTATCACTTTTATTCATTTTATTTTCATAGATATTTATCAATGCAGGCACTAAAACTTCAAAAGCTGCCAGGCGTGTGTCGTAACCGGCTTTTATTACTTTATCAAGATTGTATTTTTTTTCTTCGTCCAAAACCCTCACCGCATTAATGCCACGGAAATTTTCCCCATCGGGCGCCAGGTAAGTTGCATAATCTGCTTTTTTTGGACTGTATTTTCCTGCAACAGTAAAAGGTGTAGCGTTGCAATTTTGTAACCAGCCACTCTGCGGATTATAAATATGCACGCTTTCATCAACTGTATGGTAACCTTTCCATTCTGTTGCAGATGTGCTTCCATCAACAGGTTTGCTCCAGTCGTATCTGGCATCACGCTTTGGTAAAAAATTGCCGTGCCAGTAAGCAATATTGCCTTCTGCATCGGCATACACCGTATTGTTGCTGGGGTTGGCTCCCATATCCATTGTTTTTTTAAAGTCGGCAAAGCTCTTTGTTTTAGTACGCAACCAGCTTTGCATAAAACCTTTTGTATCGCGGTTGTTGTGGCGTAAACTTAAATATTGCCCGTCACGCTTTGCCATAACGGGACCATGATGCGTAAAGAGGGTATTGAAATTTTTTGTTTCAATACCGGTTGCTGTTTTATATTTTATGCTGATTATTTTTTTGATGACAGGCCTTTGTTCTCCATCGTATTCATAAAACCAACTCCCATCTTTTTTTGTAAGCTTTTCAATGTATGCATCCGAAATATCCGCCTAGCTTGATGTGTGCATCCAGCCACCATGCTCATTAAAACCCTGGTACACGAAAGGCTGCCCCCAGGTTACGGCACCATAAGCATTTAATCCTTCTGCGCTTACCACGTGTACTTCGGGACGAAAATAAAAAGTTACATGCGGGTTGATGTATAAAATGGCATTGCCCGATGCAGTAATTTTTGGCGCAAAAGCAAAACCATTGGAGCCGGTAGGATCTTCCTCAACAAATATTTTTTTTGCAAGCACCTCATCTGAGCCCGAATAAAAATTTTTCAATTCATCGGTTGTTATACCGCCGGTACTGATGGCGCCAATACTTCCATCGGTCCACAACAATGGATACCAGGGTTGAAAGCGACTGAGTAATACAGGTTTAACCTGCGGGTTTTTGTACAGAAAATAATTAATACCATCTGCATAACCATTCAAAATTTTTTGTAACCAATCAGGCGCATTTGCAAAATCTTTAATTGCATCAGCAGTATCAATCACCAGCCGTATCAGTAAATCATTATACAAATCTTTTTCACCATTCACTTCCGATAAGCGGCCAAGCTTTTCAATATAATTCATCTCCACTCTTCTGAAATCATCTTCACATTGTGCATACAATAAACCAAAAACCGCATCGGCATCGGTTTTACCATACACATGCGGTATGCCATAATTATCACGGATGATGGTGATGTTATTTGCCTGATTTTTCCAGGCGGTTATTTCCGTGCTGGAAAACGGTTGAGCAAATAATTGCAACGGTAATAAAGCGATAAGC
>JANMWP010000583.1:0-5200 GCA_031394065.1 Chitinophagaceae bacterium | reverse complement strand
CCTTATGTGCAGGCTCCATGGAGAGGTTATGATTACACCGTAAAACCAAGATTCTAACCTTAAAAAAATTAACCACTATAAATATAAATTGTATGAAACAATATTTTAAAATACTTACTGCCCTGCTGATCTGCACAACAGCATTTACTATAAATGCTGCTGCATCCAGCCACAGGGAAGCTCCATTGATCAGCAATGATCCACTGGCAGATAATACGGATCTTTATGCTTTTCGCAGCCCGGCTGATACAAGCAAGATCATCCTGATAGCGAATTATATTCCGTTTGAACATCCGGCCGGCGGCCCCAACTGGTACACTTTTGGCGAAAATATCCGTTACGAAATACACATTGATAACAACACGGCAACAACAGGCGATGATATCATTTACCGTTTTACTTTTACCCAAACCAATGAAGATGGTTCTACCTTCTTCAACATCCGTTTAGGTAAGCAAAATGTAAAAACTACTTATACCTGCGAAAGAAGCATTAACGGCGGCACCAGCTTTACAGCCATTGTTACCGGTGGTGTTGTACCTCCGCCAAATATAGGCCCACGCTCAATTGAAGGCGGTGTAGGCTTGGGTGCAACTGATTATAATGCGTTGATGACTGCTGCTATTGCAACAGCCAGCACAGGCGAAAAAGTTTTCTGCGGCCCCATTGATGATCCCTTCTTTGTTGATTTAGGCGGCGCATTTGATGCTGGTGGTTTTAGAACAGTTGGGGCAAGAGATGGACTGGCTAAATACAATTGCCATACCATTGCAATAGAAGTTCCAATTTCTACCTTACAAAAAAATGGTAAAACAATAGCACAGGCAACCAGTATTTTAGATCCCGAGTTTGTAATTGGTGTTTATGCCAATGCAAGCAGGCCTTCTATAACAACTTTAAGTACAGATGGTACCAAGCCAACAACTTCTGGTACCTGGATACAGGTATCAAGGCTGGGAATGCCATTAACCAACGAAGCAGTAATTGCCATTGGTGATAAAGATAAATGGAATGGTACATCACCAGCCAATGATGGCCAATTTGTTCCATATTTTAGAAATCCAGAGCTGGCTTTGTATATGGATGACTCACAATTTGGTGGTGCTGTACCGGGCCTTGCCAAATTAAGAATACAAAAAGCTTCGTTAGGTGCTTTTGATTTTAGAAATGGCAAACCAGGCTTATATCCTTTAAAAGGTTCTCCTGCTGTTGCAGGTACAGCTTTGGATGATGCAATTTTTGGTACCATTTTATTGCCCAATAATACCAGCCCAAGGGCAGTTGATATTTTACCGATATTTTACACGGGTGTTCCAAACCTGCGTCCTTACCAGCTTGCAACAGGCAAAGGTGGTAATCCGCTTGCGGCAGGCAAACCTTTCATCAATAATTTTTTACCAACCCTTGGCGATTATTTAAGGTTGAACATGGCTGTACCTGTTACACCACGTAACAGTGCCGACTTCAGTTCTTTGGGTATAATTCAGGCAGCTGTTTTAGGATTAACCGATCCGAGGTTTAATGCAAGTGCAGCCCTGCAAAACATTCCAAACATGGATGGTTTCCCTAACGGAAGAAGACTTGAAGATGATGTAACTACCATTGAATTACAGGCCGTAGGTGGTGTTGCTTTGGCAGCCATTGGTTTGTGGTACGATGATTATCCGGGAACCGGAAGCCCGGTTACTCCGCAACTGATAAATACCATCACTTTTAAAGAAGGTGTTGGCAAAAACGATACCACATTTAAACCGGCATTTCCTTTTGTGCAAACACCCTGGAGAGGGTTTACCGGAAACGGTTACAGTGGGCCAAAGAGCAGTGTATATGGCGGTAATTTAGGCCTGGCAACAGACCCTATTGCCTTTGTTGCTTTTCCAAGTCCGTTTAAATCATCTACAACTTTCCACTACAGGCTAAACCAGGATGCAACAGATATAAGCATTGTTATTACTGATGCACTGGGAAGAAAGATTGCTGTTATAACCCAGCCCGCCAGAACAAAAGGCGATTATTATGTACCCTGGAGTAAAGCAAACCTGGCAGCAGGTGCTTATTACGCCAGATTGTATGTTGATGGTGCAAAAACAAAAACGATGGGCATTATAAAAACAAATTAAGTTTTAGCCACGGATTACACAGATTTTCACAGACAAAATACAATGCATCCGTGTTAATCTGTGTAATCCGTGGCAAACAAAGCTGCAAAGCAGTTAAAAAGAAATTGTTAAAAGGGAGAACCAAGGTTCTCCTTTTTGCGTATCTATTAAAAAACACACAAAATGAAAAAGACTTTAACCCTCGTTACATTTTTTGCTGCTTTTTTAATTTTTGCTTCTTTAACAACGTTAAACAGCTGCAACAGCAGCGAAGCAAAACTAAAAGCATACATCAATGATCAAAACCCATTGCAAATTCCTGATCTGTTAGAACGCAAAGGCGAACTGGCCACTGCTGCTGAATGGAAAAAAACACAGGATAAAACAGCAGAATTAAAAGCCAAACTTGCTGTAAATCCTGAAGATTTGAAAACACGTCTGCAACTGGCAACCATCTTCATCACCGAGCAGCGCATTACCGGTGAGCATCATTACTACTACCCTGCCATTGAAAAGATACTGAATGGCGTTTTAAGTATTGATGCCAAAAATTTTGAAGCAACGGTTTACAAAGCATCGCTGCGTATGAGCCAGCACCAGTTTGCCGATGCTAAAAAAATTGCAGAAGAAGCAAAGAACATCAATCCAAACAATGCATACGTGTATGGCATATTGGTTGATGCCAATGTAGAATTGGGTAATTATGAAGAAGCCATTGCCATGTCGGATAAAATGCAGGCTTTAAAACCATCGCTGGAAGCATACTCAAGGGCCAGTTACTTACGTGAAATTTATGGAGACTACCCCGGCGCTATTGCAGCAATGAAATTAGCCGTACAGGCTGGTTTACCCGGCAGCGAACCACAATGCTGGAGCAGGAATGTACTGGGAGATTTATATTTAAATACCGGTAAACCGGCAGAAGCTAAAAGCACTTTTGAAGAAAATCTGTACATGCGCCCAAGCTATGCACCAAGCATGGCCGGACTTGCAAAGGTTGAAGCAAAGATGAAAAATTATGCAAGAGCTATTGCTTTGTTAGATTCTGCCAACGCCATTATGCCGCAATCATCTTTTCAAGAACAAAAAGCAGATGTGTATGCCGCCATGGGCGATACAAAAAAAGCAATGGACAAATATGCTGAAGTTCAAAAACAATTGATTAAAGATGCAAGCACCCCGGGACATTCAGTTTCGCTGGAGCTTAGCAGGAGCTTTATTAAAACAAACCAATGGGACAGCGCAAAAAAATATGCTATGATGGAATACACCATTCGCCCTAAAAATATTGATGTTAATAATGAACTGGCCTGGATTGCTTACAGCCAGAACGAGTATGGCAAAGCAAAAACATATTTACAAACAGCTTTAAGCACCAACAGCAAAAATCCAGAGCTGCTGCAAAGGGCTGCTGCCATTAATGCAAAGTAATTCAGCAATACATATATAAACAACAAAGCAAGAAGCGAAGAAGCCATTCTTTGCTTTTTTGTTTTAAAGATGGCCATTAAGTAAAATGGCATTATTCCGCTTTAAGCCAATCTTTTTTTTCGGCTTTTACGTATCTTTTTTTACTTTAACCATCTTAACAACAACATGCCATTAAAAAACACAGCACAGTTTTATAAATCAGCGGCGTTTATGCTGATAGTTTTAGGTTGCAGCCTCTCTTTATCAGCGCATGATGATGGCTCATTGGCAAAACTCAGCAAAACAGAAGTATTAAGCATTTACCTGCAACTGGGTTACACTCATATACTGCCGCTTGGCGTTGATCATATTTTATTTGTACTTAGTTTATTCCTGCTTAACCCCAAACTAAAACCCATTTTATGGCAGGCAACAGCTTTTACCGTTGCACATACCATTACCCTTGGCCTGGCCATGTATGGCGTAATTAAACCGCCGGCAAATATTGTAGAGCCGGTAATTGCCCTATCCATCATGTACGTGGCTTTAGAAAATATCTTCTCCAGTAAATTAAGGGCCAGCCGCATTGGCATTGTATTTTTATTTGGGCTTATACATGGTATGGGCTTTGCCAGTGCATTAACCAGCCTGGGACTTCCTAAAAATGCATACCTGGAATCTTTACTGATGTTTAATTTGGGTGTAGAGCTGGGACAGGTTACCGTTATTGTAGCAGCCTTCCTCCTGCTTGGTCTGCCTTTTGGCAAAAAACCTTATTACCGTAAACGGATTGTAATGCCCATATCCATCATCATTGCAGCCATAGCTGCTTACTGGACGGTTGAGCGGATATTTTTTACGTAGTTTTATTTTGATACCAGCTTTATATTTTCATGGCAGCATCGTTGCAAACTTGTTCTGTTTGTTTTTTAGAAAACGTAACAGCACATTTAAACAAAATAAAAATAACAGTAACAGTAACTACAAAAAGCGTAAAAAAATTCAGTACAAGGTGCTCCTCATCTTCGATATGCAAAACTGAATTGCAGGGATTTTTTGGATCGGTGTAAATGGTTACATGCGTTGCGGCAGCAATATAGTTTTTGGCAAACAGGCTGGCTTCTTTACGATCGTAGAAGGGGAATGCTTTTACCACGTATTCTCCGGTGCAGGTTTGGCCACCTGCTGCATAACTTACCTTCAGGTAAACCCTGCGCTCATGAATATGATTACCGGCCGATTTTCCCCGCACTTCATATTCTTCAGCAAACACATCAACCGCAGTAGCATCTGTAGCAACATAGGTACCCAGTAACTTTGCCTGCAACTTTTTTCCGGCGGGTGTTAGTATTAAACAAAGGCACCCGATAAGAAATAAGATAGCAACAAGTATTTGTATAATGCTGTTTATCTTTTTAGCCATATTATGATATAAATGATTTGTAGTTAACTCAAACGCTATAAGATTCTTCTTGCACACATTGCCTCGCTGGCAGATAGGTTTTGCAGATTTAAACCTTAGTAGAAACTAATAATAAAATGAGTCAAACCTTGTTACCTTATTGGGTTTTTATATTGTTTGTTTGCAAATAAGGTAATAAGGTTGTTGCTGCGGTAGCTGTATATTTTTCTATTAAGGTTTTTTCTGCCGCAGGGTTGCCAACCTTTCAAAGGTTGGCAACCCTAACACT
>JANMWP010000574.1:0-3818 GCA_031394065.1 Chitinophagaceae bacterium | reverse complement strand
GCCAGTTCAGAATTTTTAAAATTAATATCTGCTTCTAGTTTTTCGTTGCGTAATGCAACCAGTTCACTTTCAGTTTTGGCTATTTCCAGGTCATGAATGTATCGTAATCTTTTTTGTTCTTCTTCATATTTTTCCTGCTGTAACTTAAATCTTTTTTCCTGCCATTTATACAAAAAATAAAGGCTGGAAATAGCTAATAAAAGGTACAAGAACTTTGCCAAGAGGGTATTGTACCAAGGCGGTAAAACGTTGAAGGCATAAGTTGCTACAACCGATTCATTACCCAGGTTGTTGCGTACTTTAACTTCAAAACTAAATTTACCTGTGGGCAAATTGGTATATTCTTTTTCAGTTCTGCTTGTCCATTCGCTCCAGTTATTATCATATCCTTTTAACCGGTAACTGTATTCCAGGTTCGACTGATAGCCGAAAAGTGTAGAAGCATATTCAATGCGTAAAGTCTTCCAGCGATAGCTGATAGAAGGGATATCTTTTTTATCCTGAACCAGTGTATCATTTTCATAATAACCGCCAAATAACAGACTATCGGTCTGATTGATTATCCTTAGCGTTCTTATCTGTACCAATAGTTTAGGTATGCTTTGCCTGTACTTGGCATAGTTTATATGAAAAAAACCTTTTTCGCCGCCCAAAAAAATATTGTTTTCATTCACTGCATAAATAAATTCAAAACCGCTCAGCATCTTGTTATTTAATTCAGGCAATTGAATAACTACAGGTTCTTTTTTTGAAAAATCAATTACACTCAATTTTTTTTCATGTATAAACCAGGTATTTCCGTTGTTATCTTCTTTCAGGTAACGGATGCTTTGGTCTCCCAGCAGTTTCTGATAAAATTCAGATGGTTCAAAGCTGTCTTTTTCTTTATTGTAAACATAAATACCCTTTTCGGTGGCAATTACCAGCTCGTTTTTAATGGTATAAATATGGTTGTTTAATAAAGAAGGAAGTCCCTTTTTATCTGAATAGCTAAAAGTGCTGTAACTGTCATCTGCATTTTTTACAATTTTAAAAACACCATGATAGGGGTGCGATACCCAGATATTATTGTCCTTATCAAGCGTTACAAAACGGGATGACTCATTAAAACCTGCAATTGATTTTAAAAAACTGAATTGCCCATTTACATAATTGAAAATATTTAACCCGTTGTAACCGCCTGCCACAAGCTGTTGTGTAGGAAACGTGTTGGAAAGCGGAACAAAATTCCAGCATCCTTTATTGGCAGCAATGGGGTTTGCATTGTTGTTGCTGATAACAAATGCACCTTCATGATGGCCGAGCAGCAAATGGTTATTGATATTGGCAAGGCCCCAGGTTTGCCCTTTGGTATTGTTAACAGGTGTGAAATTGCCTTTGCTGAAACTCATATCGGGCAAGGGTTGGATGGGCACACTATACAAACCGTTGGACGTTCCCAGATATAAACGGTTATCATGCATAATGGCAGTATAACCCGAACCGTCCTGCAATAAGGGTTTGATTTGTTTAATGGAGCTGTTGTAGGTAATTAAGTCAATACCATTATCAAGCCCCAGCCATAAATTACGCTGACTATCTGAAAAAATACTGAGTACATTGTTGTTTTGCAAACCTTCTGTTCGGGAAAAGCTTTGAATGATATTACCCTTAAAATCGGTTATATAAACACCATTGTTGTTGGTAGCCAATGCCAGCCAGGCTGCATTTACAGCAGTGGCTGCATAAATGCGTTCGCTTTTAAAAGTAGAATTGTTAACTGATTCCAATACAGCAATGCTGTTGTTTGAAAGACTGTACAATCCATTTTTTAAAGTAGTGATGATGGCACTGTCGGAGTTTATTGATAAAATACCGGTAACGGCATCGTTAACCGGTAGTGTGTTTGTTTGGAAAGCAGGACTCCAGGTTTCATTTTCAAAATGTAAAAGTCCGGATTTATAATCCTGAGCATATAATTTCCCATTGCAGGTTCCTAAAAATGCCCACTCATTGGGAGCATTAAATACTACAGCCGTGCGACCGGTAAATTTAAAAATTTTAGTGGGAGAGCGGAAATAAGTATTGCCTTTAAAAGATACTATGTCCCAAACATCTCCAAAAGATCTGTCTTTTGTAGGTATCAGTTCAAGCAAAGAATGATATTGCAAACGGCCATTAGCATCCGGTGCAAAATATCCAATTTCATCTTGCCCGCCCACATATATACGATTATCGGGTACAATTTCAACAGAACGTACAATGGTTTTATTGGGTAATGGATAATTGTTCCAGTATTTACCATCAAAACTCAGCAATCCTTCATTATTGGCGAAATATACAATGCCGTTTTTATCCTGCTTAATATCCCAGTTTTGCAGTCCGGCTTTATAAACCGGTTTAGCATAATTAATAATATCAGGTAGGCCAATGGTATTCTGGCAAAGGACCTGTAAAGGCAAACAAATTAAAAAAAGCAGCCGTTTCATAATTCTACCTGATAATATGGATGAAGTTAGACAAAATTTATTTGATGTAGTAATGAAGTACCAATGTAGTACCAGAAACTGACATTTTATACTTAATGATGTAGTAATGATGTGGTTTAATATTTTAAAACTGTTGTGGTACAATCTATTTTTACATTTCGAATTTTGACCATTTTTTGATTCACTAAAACGAGCGCTATATGAAATTAAAGATCACAATGCTGTGTCTCAGTATTCTGCTAGGGACCATTTTTCAACAAGCCCAAGGGCAAAACTTAGCTGTTACCGGTAAAGTAACAAACAGCGAAAACGGAGAACCACTTGTTGGAGCTTCAGTAGCTGCAGCCGGTACAAAAACCATCACTTCAACCGATGCAAACGGAAGTTTTTCAATTTCGGTTGCAAGAGGCAGCCGCATTACCATTACTTATATAGGTATGGCTGCAACCAGCATTAAGATAAATAATGCCGGTGCTGTAAGTATTGTAATGGAACGGGCCGGTAAAAACCTGGATGAAGTGGTAGTTATTGGTTATGGTACACAAAAAATAACCAAAGTATCTGGTGCCATTTCAAGCGTAAAAGGTGCCGACATTCAAAAAATTAAACCTGTTCGTGTGGAGGAAATTTTACAAGGCGCAGCAGGAGTTAATGTTGTTCAAAGTGGCTCACCGGGTGCTAAACCTTTTATTTCTATCAGGGGCCTTCCTTCTTATAAAGGTAATGGCCCGTTGGTTGTAGTAGATGGGGTTCCGCAAACACAGGATGATTTAAACTCGATAAACCCTGCCGATATTGAAAGTATATCGGTACTTAAAGATGCAGCTACCGCAGCTATCTATGGTGTAAGTGGAGGAAATGGCGTATTAATAGTAACAACAAGAGGCGGACGTAAAAATCAAAGAGCCGAGTTTAATATAAACAGTTCCTATGGTATTCAGGAAGTAACCAATATAGTACCTGTATTAAATGCTGCTGAATATGGCGCAATGGTTAATGAAGGAAGTACTTTATCGGGTGGTAATATTATTTTTCCTGATCTTTCTGTATTAGGCAAAGGAACCAATTGGCAAAAAGAAATTTTTAAACAGGCCCCTATACAATCGCATAGCGTAAATGTAAAAGGTGGCAGCGATAAAATAACTTACTTTTTATCGGGTGCTTATGTAAGCCAGGGTGGTGTTGTTGGCGGCATTGATAAATCGAAGTTTGACCGGATCAATGTGGCATCAAACCTTAGCTTTGATCTGACTTCAAAACTGAAGTTTATATTAAATGCCAATTATGTAAACTTCAACACAAAAGGGGTTCAGGAAAATTCTTTCAACAGTATTATTGGCAGTGCATTAA
>JANMWP010000550.1:0-4262 GCA_031394065.1 Chitinophagaceae bacterium | reverse complement strand
TTTAAAGCCGGTTTCTCCCGTATTATTAACCGGATTTGTTTTTACAGGTTTGGGCTCGGGCTTTTCTTTTGCAGGTTTTGTTTTTACTTCGGTCTCTTTCGGGGTTTCCGTTATTTCTTTTGTTTTTATTTTTTTGGTTTCTTTTTTACTAGCCGGCTTGCTTTCAATTTCCGGAGCAGCTGTTGGCTTTTCCGTGACAGTAACAGCAGGCTCCTCTGATTTTAATACGATTGAATTGCCTACGCCATTTTTTGCAAGACTTGAAAGCGCTGTTATAACTTTCAGATACCCCACAATTAACTTCGTTCCGTTTTTAACAACATCTCCTTTAATATTATTCCATTGCTTAAGCGTTTCAAGCTCAACATCATTATGGTTTTTAGCAACCCGGTACAATCCTTCCTTATCTTTTACAGTATAATAAAGCGGTATCAGCGTTTCGTCTGTTTCTGCTTTTCCGCTCTGAAAAAAATTTGAACTGTTTAAGGGAATTTTAATTGACTGGCCCAGGCTTAAGCCCTTTTCCAGTTGCAGTTTATTGAATGGCGCAATGTCTTTAGGGCTTACATTATAAATCCTTCCAATGCTGTAATAATTTTCTTTGGGTGCAACCTTATGTGTAAGGTACATGCCCGGAGATACGCCTTCAACCAACAGTTTATCCTGCGCTGCTGCAAAAAAAGGTGTTATTAAAAACAGGAAGAATAATTTTTTCATACTGGATAATTTTCGTTGCAAAGAAACGGAATTTTACCGGTTGATTCAGCTATTCATTTGTTAAGAATGCGCCAGTCTTTGGGATAATAATTATTGGAGCGGTTTGCCAATACTTTTACCCAGCCTATTGGTAACAATTGATGGGTAAGTAATACCCAGCCTTTACATTCAGATTCAATATTAATATCTGCTTTGCGCAGGTATTGTAATGCTGTTGCTTCATCAACTTCCAGTTTTGGAATAGCAGGATTAATGATATTGCTAACAGCCAGGTCATGAGCAGGAATTAATTCGTTTCGAATGATGCTGCCCAATCTAACACCGGCTTTTTTTATGTATAAAGATGATTGAATAATGGCCAGGTCATTCTCCAAATGTTTAGGTATGGCAATTACTTCTTCATTTTGTTTGATAAAGAAAAAGTCATCCGTATTAACCAGGTAAGGTTTCAGTATTTCAATTTCTTTGGCACTAAGTGTTTCTGTTTTCTTTTTTACTTTTGTCCTGAGCGTAGTCGAAGGATGACTTTTGACTTCAGCAATTGTTTCTGAAATACCCGGTTTCTTAAATGCTGCAATAAAAAATCCTTCTCCTTTAACTTTATCAGGATAAAAACGGTAACCAAATGAGCCCGATTTTTCAGAAACCGTTTCAACAATTCCCCAACTTTCATCCAGCTTCAACTTTAAGCTTTCAACTTTCAACGCTTCAGCCAGCCAGTCTTCAATTGCTTCATCTTCCTGCTGCGAATAAGAGCAGGTTGAATAAATCAATACGCCCCCATCTTTAAGTGATGGCATTATATCTGCCAGAATCCTTTGCTGGCGGCGGGCACAGAGCTCCACATTATTTTCACTCCATTCATTTATGGCATTGGGGTCTTTACGGAATAAACCGCTGCCGCTGCAGGGCGCATCCACAACAATTACATCAAAATAATTTTGCAGCCGCTTAAAATCTGTTGGGTCGTTATTGGTAACAATAACATTGGCTGCTCCCCATTTGGTTATATTTTCTGATAAGATATTTACCCTTGTCTTAATTACTTCATTACTCACCAGTAAACTTTCTTTTGAAATGACGGATTGTATTAAAGTTGATTTGCCACCGGGTGCAGCACAGAGGTCCAGTACTTTTAATGGTTTGGTAATATCAACCGTTTGTTTCAACACTTCTTCTAAAAACATGCTGCTTGCTTCCTGCACATAGTATGCACCTGCATGAAAAAGCGGATCGAGGGTGAAGGAAGGGCGTTCGGAAAGGTAGAAGCCGTTTGAAGACCAGGGAACGGCCCCCTCCAATGAACTTCGTTCGTTCTCTTGCAGAGAACCCCCGAAGGGGGAGGCTTTTAAAGAGTATGCAAATTTGTTGGGATTAAATCTTATAGAAGTGATTTGCCCACCCGATTGATGCACTGCTTTAAAAGCTTCTTCATTAAAGCCTTTAATATTCTGCAAAGATTTTATTAATGCTGCCGGAAGGCTGTTCAACGGTATTTATTTTAATAGTTGATTGAAGTTAGCTGATAATTTTTATTTTCGCTTACACTTATTCAACCATCCACTATGTCATTATTATTAAACCGTTCTTCTTTTGGAAACCCGGCGAATGCCGGCAATGTATTAAGCCGTGATGCCGCTTATCAGTTATTTAACGACTGGGTTAAAAACGAAAGGCTTCAACTGCACATGCGGCAGGTGGCGCATTTAATGAAATGCTGGGCGGCCGAAAAAGAAGGATTAAATGAAGCAGATCAATGGCGTTGGGAAATGGCGGGCTTATTACACGATGCCGATTGGGACCAATGGCCTGCCCTGCATTGCAAAAAAATTATTGAAGAGCTGGAAGCCCGCAATATTGATGCGGAAATTATAAGAGCTATTGCCAGTCACGGGCCCAATCATTTTGGAGTGATACCCGAAACCCGGATGGATAAAATGCTATATGCTTTTGATGAACTGAGTGGCTTAACACATGCTTATAGCTTAATGCGGCCCGAGGGTTATACCGGCATGGAACTGAAAGGCATTAAAAAACGTTTTAAAGAAAAAGCTTTTGCTGCCAGTGTAAACCGGGATGAAATTATGGATGCCATGCAGCGGGCAGAAGTTGAACTGGAAATTATTATGCAGTTTATTATTGAGCGGCAGGGGGAGGTAATTTAAACGCTATAAGGTCTTCCATCCCACAAAACTCCTGCGGCAAACCTGATAGGTTTAAAAAGGCGAGTTTCCGCCTATCAGAAATTTGCTTCCGTGTATCAAAAATTTGTTTCCGCATGACAAGGTTTGCCTTCCGCATGACAAGGTTTCATTTCCGCCTATTAGTAATTAGCTTCCGCCTATCAGGAATTAGCTTCCGTCTATCATGAATTTATTTCCGTGTACCAGGAATTTACTTCAGCCTATCGGGATTTACCTTCCGTATGTCAAGGTTGAATTTCCGGGTATTGGAAATCAGCTTGCCAGTATGGTGAATTATTTGCTTGCCAGGGTTGCCAACCTTTAAAAGGTTGGCAACCCTATTCAGCATTTTAGCTTTAAAAAGAATTCGCCATAAGGCAAATTCCTACGATTATTTTGATGGTGGTGGCGTTACAGCTTTGGGCTGTGTGTTTAGTGCTTTTGAAACTTTGCTAAAACTAAACTGATCTTTCATATCTGCTTTGTCTTTATAAAACTTGGCGGCAATTTTACTGATGCTGATTACCTGGTCGTAAATTTCGTTGAATTCAGTTATTGCTGCTGCGGTGATTGTTTTACGCAGGCCTTTGAAACTTTCCTGGTTAACGTTTGCATTTTTTAAAGTATCGGCGTAGCCTGTAATGGTATCTAACACTTCTTTGGCTGTTCCTTTAGCAACTATTTCATCTTTTAAACCGGCTGTTAAATTCTTTTTAAACTGGTAGAGTAACTGTATCAATGCTTCCTGATCGCCATTTTGTGAATCTTTGTGAAAGGGCGTAAAGCCAAGCTGGTTAAGGATTTCATCACGACGTGTTTTATCGCTTTTAAAATCTTCGGTTATCTGTACTTTAAGTTCGGCCAGATCTTTAAGCGATTGTTTTTGAATTGCGGTAATGGATTGAGTTGCCTGCCGTAAATCTCTTGCGCTATCTACACCCAGAAAATTTTGTGTGGCATCATCAATACGTTTTTGAAAGTCGTTGAAAAAAGGATCGGCCCAAGTGCTTCGTTTTGTTTGCAGGAATGTTTTGTTACGGATTGCGCTTTGGGTAATGGTAGATGATGTTACCAACATATCTACATCTTTGATTTTGTAATTGCGTTGTGTGGGTGCCATTTTAAGAGTTTTTTTTGTTAGGGAATTAAATTGAACTACAATTTTAAAAAATATTTTTGACATGTGCAATACCTCAAAGTGGTAATAAGGATGGGAGTTCTTATTAATGGTTAGCGGGGAGACAAAGTCTCTAAACCAAGGCATCCTCGACAGAGAAGAGGACGAGTGAGGTAATAAAAGAGGCCGGCAGCATTTAATTGCACCGCCCTTTAGGGCGGTGACTAAGTTGAAATGTATTTCGG
>JANMWP010000546.1:0-7718 GCA_031394065.1 Chitinophagaceae bacterium | reverse complement strand
GCAGCGTAAAATTATCTGAAGTAAGTTGTTATGTAGCAAATTATTCATTCTGCGTTTTGTATTGAACTCCTGTTAAACCAATTATCCTCCGGTAGAAAATCCTTCAAACACCGTCATACCCCCATCAATAAAAATACTGGCACCGGTAATATAATCACTGTCATCACTTGCTAAAAATACGGCCAGTTTACCTATGTCTTCAGGAATACCAATTCTGTTATATGGAATTAGGTTCATCAGACTGTTATATGCTTCAGGCGTTTCCCACGCAGATTGATTAATAGGTGTTTTAATAGCACCGGGACAAATACTGTTTACCCTTATTTTTTCTCTGCCATATTCCTGTGCCAGACTTTGCATCAGCATTTTAATAGCTCCTTTGCTGCTAGCATAATTGGCATGGCCGCCCCAGGGAATCAGTTCGTGCACGCTGCTCATGCAAATGATTTTTCCGCAGGCAACACTTCGTTCTGCAACAGTACCCCGTCGCAAAAATTCTTTTACAGCTTCCCTTGCACATAAGAACTGTCCGGTTAAATTTACATCAATTACCAATTGCCATTGTGCCAATGTCATTTCATGAAATTTTGCATCCCTTTGCAGACCGGCATTGTTTACTAAAATATCAACGGTGCCAAATTGCTGTATTGTTTGGGCAAACATATTTATTACCTCGTCTTCCTTGCTTACATCGGCCTGTATTGCAACAGCATTGCTGCCAGATGATTTTATTTTTTCCACCAATGCATTGGCAGCATCCGGATTAGTTAAATAATTTACCACAACATTAGCACCTGCTTCTCCCAATGAAATGGCAACACCTTCGCCAATACCGGAATTAGCTCCGGTTACTATGGCCGTTTGATTTATTAATTTTTTATCTGGCATAAAATTTATTTTAGATGATATTATTTGTATTTTATTTTATAAATAAGAATGATGACAGCAAATACGAATGTTACTTCATTTGCAATCGTTACTGGCATATTATTGCTGAACAGGCCAAACAGAAACCATAATAATGTGCCTGATGTAAAAAGTGAATACATAAATAAAGATATGCCGCCCGTGTTTTTTGTTCGAATAGTTTTAATGGCCTGTGGTAGAAAAGATGCAGTAGTTAGCACCGCAGCAGCAAAACCTACAATTGTAGTTGTATTCATTGTGTGTTTAATAATTGAAAGCACAATTTACCAAAGCATTATAAAAAAGCCCCGCAAATTAATTGCGAAGCTTTACCCGTCATTACCCTTGAACCTGAAAACCTGTACTTGTTATATTTTTATTTAAACATTCCTTTTAATTTGTCACTAACACCGCTAAACATTTCCTCAGCTTTGTCCTTTAATCCGCCGGGGATATGGTCTTTAATAAAGTCTTCGGCTTTTTCAAGCATGCTTTCTTCTTTTACTTCTGCCATAGGTGCAGCTCCGGCAGTTGCGGCTGCTTGTTCTGTTGCAACCGTGTTTGTAGCAAGATAGTTTTTAACTGTAGTTACAATACCAGTTGCTTCTTCTCCTGTAAGGTTATACTCGGTAGAAAGTTGTTGAATTAATTGTTGCATGAGATTTAATTTTTAAATTGGTTTAAATATTTGTTTGATGCTGTAAAACTACAACCAGTTTAAAGGGAAATAATTTGCCAGTCGTTGAAAAGGCAAAAGCTGTCGGTAAGTAACTTCTTTATTCAAACAGTATTAAACGGATAAGCGTTATTACCTTCTGATCTTATCTCTAAATAATTACCCGGCCTGGTAAAGTATTATTGGTAAATACGGTATCTAAAGAGTTACCAAAGGCAGGAAAATTATCTTCGATAAACTCTTTAATAGTTGATAAAATACCAGAAGCCTGTGTAGTGGTTAGCCCTTGCTTAATTATAAGCTGGTCAATCAACCGTTGCATAATATTATTTTTAGCCTGATAAAATTAATCTGTTACAAAAACTCATTAATTGGTAAAAGCTGTAGCTTAAAAAGGGTTCAAAACAGTTCACAGCCTTGTTGCCGATGTTCTATTATATATTGCTGCGGCGGCATAGATGCCCCAAATGCTTCTTTACCCTGTTACTCTTCCAGTTGAATTATCAGTTTTCTGATATGAACATTTAAAATGCCAGTTTCAACGTTTTCAAATACATCCTCAATAACCTGCGTCAGTGCCGCTAATTTAGTTATCAGCAGGCTTGTAATTGCTAAAACAAAATACCTGCTTCCTCAAATGTTGTTCCTGCGTCAGCAGCAAGTTGTTTAAGCAATGGTTGCATTTAATATTTTTTATTTCAGAAAATAATACGGCCCCGGCAATTCGCCAGGGCCGTATTATTTATGTTGTAAGCCCCTTATTAATGTTTTTTATTAGCTTTAAAACGCATATCGGCTGTACCATCTTTTTTTAATGGCCCGGCAGTAACACCTGTATTGGTTTTAAAACGTTTGTCGGGTGTGCCATCCTTTTTTAGTGGTGCGGCTGTATTTATTTTAGCAACCGCTACCGGCTTTGTTACAGCTACAGGCTTTGCTGCAACCGGGGTGGTTTTGGCAACCACTGCTTTTGTTTCTGTTTTTACCACAGGCGTTTTTGTAACAGCTGCCGGTGCAGGTTTGGTAACATTATTAATAGCCACAACTTTAGCATCTACTTTTTTAGGCGATGTGTTTTTTACTATCTGCATTTTAGAAGCATCAGCTTTTTTAGCAGGAACGGCTTGTGCAAAACTGGCAACACTGAAACCTGTTAAGGCAATGGCTGCGATGATTAACTTTTTCATTGTTTGTTTTTTAAATTTTTAAGAAATGATTTTTATTTTTTCAGCATTATTTATTTGCTGATGTAAACCTACAACCATAACATACCCTTTTAAACTGCCAGTCGTTGAATGGGCAAATACAATCGGCAGGAAAGGAAAATGTATAAGTTTATTAATAGGGATAGTGTTATTTACCAGCATTACTAATTATATAAAATAGCAAGCAATGCTATTGGGGCCTCTGTAATTTCTTTGTTAAAAAACATTTAATTGTACTCCGTAAATTTGAGGATATTAATTTGTTGGGGTGTGTAAAAAAAGCCTTGTGAATTAACACAAGGCTTCTGAGAAGTTTTAAAAGATAAATTTAAAGATCTGGTTTAGCTGCTTTGCGGTGATGCTTTTTGTGATGATGTTTACCAAATATACCACTCTTCTTTGCAGTACTGGCAGTAGATGTACTAACAATTGATTTTGTTGCTACAGGTACTGTTGTTGCAAAACTGGCAGCACTAAAACCTACTATGGCAATGGCTGCGATGATTAATTTTTTCATTGTTTGTTTTTTTAATTTTTGAAAATGATTTTTACTTTCTCAGCATTATTTATTTGCTGATGTAAACCTACAATCGTAAAATACCTGTTTAAACTGCCAGTAGGCGAATAGGCAAATGCAGTCGGTGGAATAGAGGTATGTGTAATTTACGAATGGAATCTGAAAGAACCTGCTGTACTATGTAGCAGGATTGATAGAAATGGCTACAAAATTTAATAAAGATGGGTTTAATAAAACATGGTTCCTGGAAGTTGCAACCCTTTTTTATGATAAAAGTGTAAACTGTTTGTAAAAAATTATAGCATCTTCAACAGATGCTTCACAAATTATTTTTACAGATAAGAATTTATCTCTGAAAGAATTTTCAGTAAGTTCTTCGTATTCTAATCCATCTAAGTAAGGCTGTAATATTTCATTTAATCCCATAACAGAGATGGTGGTTTTCATGTTATGTGCCAGTTGTTTTAATTCATTAATATTATTGTGCTGCCATGCGTTTTCAATTGCCAGTAAATCGTTAGGTATAGCTTCAATAAATTGTTCGGTAACCGTTTTTTCATATTCAATATTACCATTGCTTACTTCTTTCATGTATTGCAGGTTAATATATTGGTAAGTACCTGCAAAAGTATTCCCTGTAAAATTATTTCGTAATTCAGCAGGTTTATTTACAGGGGTAAACAATGAAATTAAATTATGTAACAGCTCTTCCCGTATTGGTTTTGAAATGTATTCATTCATCCCAAAACTCAGGCATTTTTCTCTTTCGCCTGCAAGGGCATGTGCTGTCATGGCAATTATTGGCGTGTTAAGCTTTAATTCATTTCTTATTTCCTGTGCCGCAGTGTAGCCATCCATTTCCGGCATCTGGATGTCCATAAGAATAAGGTTGTATTTTTTGTTTTGAAGTTTGCGTATGGCTTCTATACCATTATTTGCCAAATCAAAATCCAATTGCCAGCTTTTAAATAAATGCTGAATAAGGCTTTGGTTTATTTCATTATCCTCCACAACCAGCACACAAATATTTTCAAAATTGGATTGAATGTTTGAACTATATCCTGCCAATTGTTTTTTATCAGGTTGTTCAACAGAAATTTTATAGGGGATTATCACATTGAATGTTGTCCCTTTACCAGCTTCGCTTTTTACAGTAATAGTACCATTCTGAAGCAATACAAGGTCGTTCACTATAGAAAGCCCCAAACCAGTTCCGCCATATTTTCTTGTAACAGAATCTTCTGCCTGTTGAAACCGCTCAAATACTTTTTCTAATTTATCTTTTTCAATTCCAATTCCGGTATCACTTACTGTAATGCCCGTTTTTACTATCTTGCCGGTACTACCTTCGTTGGTAATTTTAATTTCAATACTTCCTTTACCGGTAAATTTTAAAGCATTGCCAATAAGGTTTACTAAAATTTGTGTAAGCCTGGTAGCGTCACCTTCCAAAGTATCAGGCAATAATTCATCTACCGAAGCTAAAAGCTGTAATTGTTTTTCTGCTGCTTTTCCTTTAAACATGATTTCAATAGAATGTACCAATCCACGTATGCTGAACGGTACTAATTCAATCCGCATCATACCTGCTTCAATCTTGGATAAATCAAGAATATCGTTTATGATTGTCAATAAATTTTCTCCAGACCGCTGTATAGTTTGAACATACTCTTTAGACTCACTATCAATATTTCTTCTTTGTAATAAGTTTGTAAAACCCAAAATAGCATTCATTGGAGTACGGATTTCATGGCTCATATTAGCCATAAATTTTTCTTTTAGTGCTGCACCTTCCTTTACTTTTTTTTCTGAAATGTTTAACTGCTGAATTAATTGCCCTTGTTTACGCACCGTATTAATAATATACCAGAATATGCCCAAACCGCAGATAAGCACCAATGCAATCAGTATGGTGCTGAACTGCTCTACTTTTTTTCCACTTTTATCTATTGAGTTGGTAACTTTTGTAAGCAGGGTTTTTCTGGTACTGTCTATCAAAAAAGTAATGCTTGCAATTGAATCGGTAATTTTTTTACCAGCCTGTGTTGCAATCAGGTTTTCTGCTGCAGCTTTGCCTTTATTATGATAAACATCCAATATCTGGTTACTAAAATCTAATTTTTCGTGGATGAGATAATCAAGCCTGTCAATGTATCTAACAGAAACATCATCATCTGATATTTTTTGTAGCTGATGAAGATTATTTTCAATGGCGTTTATTTTTGTTTCCAGCCCATCAATATATGATAAATCTGTGGTAGTAACAGTGCCTCGGATTTTACTCTCTACCGAAATAATGTCTTTTTCAAGTTCCCTGAGATTATTGCTGACATTAAATTCACTTAATACTTTTTCGTTTCCCTGTATAAGTGCGGTGGTATTTTTTGCAGAATTATACTGTATATAAATAATAAACAGGTTGCCCGCAATAAAGGCAGCAAGTATGTAAAAAATAATTCTTTTACCAGTCATTGATAATTGTATTATGCTAATTTATAACAAAATCAGCCATGCCTGTCAGTGGGGGGGATTTTTATGTAGTTAAAGAGCAGGTAAACAAGTATGACTATTGAAAATATAATGCCGCTTACCAGCAAAACAACTGAAGTTATGCTTGTTCCGGTATCCATCAGTTTAAAGAATAAAAAAGCCAATACTAAAAGGGCTAATGTATCGGCAAAAAATAATATGGTGTAAATAATTTTCATTTTAAAAAATTTAAAAGGAGGCCGAGGTAGAAACAAGGGCCGTTTGCCAAAACCAACTGCCTATGAAATTTCTTTACTTTTTTTGATTGTTGTTATAGCATAAAAATAATGCAGCACAGAAAGTTGTAGATGCCCGAGTCGGCGAATGGGCATTTATGGTCGGTGAGGAAGTAGCGTAAAAAGCTGTATTTGATTAAAAGCAACAAATACACTAAGCGTAAATAACTTAAAGTACATTCATCCGCTTATTTAAGGCAGCCCGGTAAGCATCGGCAACCGGAACAGGCTTGCCATTAATTACTAAAGTTCCATCCTGTATAGTGTCAATTTTACTAATGGCAGCAATAAAGGATCGATGGACCCGTATAAATCTGGAAGCAGGTAACCTTTCTTCCACCGATTTTAATGTGGCGTGGATGGCAAAGTATTTTTGAGCTGTATGTAGTTTTACATAGTCGCCCATAGCTTCAGCAAAAAGGACCTCATCTAATTTAAGGCGGCGAACAATATTGGAATCTCTGATAAAAATAAATTCTTCATCATCCAATTTAAATTCTTCAGTATTGCTTTGCAAAACTTCCCTTGCTTTATCTATGGCCTGTATAAAACGGGCTGGTGTTACTGGTTTTACAATATAATCTGCCACATTTAACTCAAATGCTTCAGCGGCATATTCTTTTTTGGAAGTGGTAAAGATGATGATTGGACTTTTATTTCCTAAGTTCTTCGTTAGCTCCAAACCAGTCATACCGGGCATTTCAATATCAAGTAAAATAAGGTCAACCGACTGTTCCTGTAAAAGATTATAGGCATCCATTGCATTGGCACATTCGCCTACCAATACCATATCCTTAACCTGGCTTACCAATTGTTTCATGGTAGTACGGGCAATTTTGTTGTCGTCGACTATTAAACAATTCATTTTTTAAAGATAGATTATTTTACATAATAGTAAGAGATTCTCTACCCGATATTTAAAGCTCTAAAATATATAAGTTGCTGCATTTGAATTTCAATCTTAATTATATTAAACGACATAGAGAACAAAATAGTTAAAAAATTATTTTATCAGCAAAGCTAAACTACAACTCATAGATTTCTCATTGCTTAAATTTAATTATTGAAGAAATAGACAGGGCAATGTTTGATAAATACCGTACCAAGTTCATAGAGGAAAAGCAGGAAATCGAGAAACAATTAGCCGAAAGCGGTGCACAAGTGTCGAACCTTGAAAAATGTATTGATACCACTATGACTTATGCCAGCAAACTCAATACCATGTGGAATGCAGGCGATTATAATAAAAAACAAAGGTTGCAATTTTTACTCTTTCCGGAAGGAATGTCCTATAATCGCATTAAGGACGAGTGTCGAACCAAAAGGGTGAATACCGTTTTCCTCTATATCTCCTAACTGGCAAGTGTTTTAGGGAAAAAGAAAAGCGGCGACAACGATTGTAAAACCGATGTCGCCGCTTTTGTGGAGAGTATCGGGGTCGAACCGACGACCTCTTGCATGCCATGCAAGCGCTCTAGCCAACTGAGCTAACCCCCCTTTTCATTTTTTTCGAACCGTATAACCTTCCCGATTCCATCGGGACGCTCTAGCCATCCCGATAATTACCGGGGAGCTAACCCCCCAAAGGAGTGCAAATATAAAGGCATCTATGTACCCGGCAAAATACTAACTGCATTCTAATTTTTTGT
>JANMWP010000511.1:0-6978 GCA_031394065.1 Chitinophagaceae bacterium | reverse complement strand
TGAACTAACGCATTGAGACCAGTCAATAGCCAGATTTGGGAAACATCAGTTTATGAATTTAGGCCCTGGTGCAATGATTAAAATGTTTGGAAAGGGTAAAAACCTTGTGTCGTTTATTTCGGTCGGGGTTTTAAATGAGTTTGATTCTATCACGGCTACTCTTTATAAATCTAATCCTAAAATACCTAGGAATTATACATTAAATACTTTTCAATTTGAACTGGCTGAGTTATTGCGAATATTGCACATAGAGCAACGAGATGCAAAGCAAGTTGATTGGGAAAAATTTATTGAAAGGATAATCAACAAAGAAAACATTACTGTGCATATCCTTGCTCCCATTTATGGAGTTAAAATGGATAGTCCAATACTTAAACTCGGTGACTTCACTATTTATAACCCTTCAAATAAAGGACAGGTACTAAAAACTGAGTTCCCAACAATTTATAAACGACGCAATACAAAATCGCTTTTGAATCAAGATTACAAAATTGGTATTACTGTTACTGCAAAAGATCTAGACAAATGTTATGAACTGGCTGAAAAGTCATTCTCTGCATTTGAGAATATAGCCAATTTTATTACTGCGACTTTCCATAAAACAAACAGAATAGGCATATTCAATTATTCCGCTTCTAAAAATATTGACAGCTTCATCATATCTCCTAGCAAAGTGCTTAAAACTACTAAAATCATTGAGCAATTTACCACGGTTCAAATTGATAATCCATACTATCAAAATGACGAAAATGGCAATAAAACCCTTTGGCAATGGATTACAATGGAGAAAAATAATCTTCAGCAAAAAATTATGGACTCTGTTGAATGGTGCGGTCGGGCATCAGTTGAAGCCGATGATTCAAAAGCAGTGCTATTATATACGATCTCTATAGAAGCCTTATTGCAATATGATGAAAGTTCGCCGATAAAACCATCAATAATGAGCCTTTTGTCTGATATGGTGGCTTTTTTGCTTGGTGAAACATTTGAGCAACGAATATCTTATAGAGATTACATACGGGAACTTTATAGTGTTCGTTCTGCAATCTCACATGGAGGCAGTAAATCAAATATTTCGAGTATAAACTTACATACCGCTTTTATAATGTGTCATAAAATAATTCGGAAAATAATTACAACCGAGCCATTCAAGAATTTTCAAACTAAGAAAGACTTATGCATTTATCTTGGCGACCTTAAATTCGGGAAGCCCCAAAAATAGCACTTCACGAAAGGCCTGCAGGTAACAAAAGGTTTTGTGCAATTGGGGCTCGACGTTGAAGCAATCATCGGCAGTGCATATCCAAGCTTTATATTCGGCGGACGTAATTCTGCCGGGCTTTTGTTGGTTAACTTCGGCTTTTAGTTATAAATTTAGCTTCAGTTCCGGGCGGACAGTTGGTCAATTCCCCAACTGCACAAAGCCTAGAACGTTGGCTGAAATGTTAGGAGCTTCTAACTAAAGTGACTAATCTATTGTAATCCGATTTAATTAACCTATTTTAAAAAATGAAAAGTTCAACTCAATCAATGCTTTCGGTTAAGAGCAATCTTAATAAATTAATTTTTCTTGTTTTTATTAGCTTCCTATTATTCAGTTGTCATAAGGATAAGGTAAATCCTGAAATTGAAGGTGTAACAGGATTTAAGTGGCAAGTATACAGTGTGCAAGAGGTAAATGACTATTATATTAATCCAATCCCGACTGATTGGCAATTCAACCTAAATAACGACCAAAGCTTTTCGTTCAAACTTGGTAGTTCTGTATGCAGCGGTACGTATTCCTGGACTGCAATAGATACTGTCAGTGCCAATGTAATATTTACAATCAAAGAGTGGAACAATCCGCTCCAATCTGCAGGCACTGCAAGCAAATTGAAGAACGTTGTACAAGCTGTCAATAAGTGTTATATCTATAAGTACCCATTCTTAGGACAATATCCTGGACCGCCATTTTCTGCCACAATGATATTGCAGTTCAAAGGGAGTGCAGGATTTTTTTACGTTTATAGGTAATGTTTTCATTTAATTCGTTCAACATTTTGAGAAGAACTGAGTCCGCAGCATCGAGAAAGCCAGCCGCTAACAAGAGTATTGCCAATAGTGGGGCAGACGTTTATCAATTTAGCTTTTTGTTATTATCTTCATCATCAGTTTTTCAATCGGGCTTTGGTTCCGGGCGGACGTTTTCAAATGCCCCACCGAACGCCAAGCCCTGTTCGTTAGGCACAATAGTAAGACAACACTCCTAAACCAAGGCTATGGCAATATTTGACCTTTTTTCAAAACGACAAAAAAAACTTAGAGCAGAAGTTCCTGATATATTCACCTACGACGATATACCTCAACCGCTGCGAGTTCAAATAGTTCATATTATTAAGGATGTAATTGGTGAAGACAGGTATAGTAATGACCATCATGCTAATGACGTTTATGAGTTTTTACAACAAGCACTTTGTAGAGAATATGGCGTTTTTCATTTAGGCAAAAGTTACAATGACAGTCCACAAGGACAGGTTCTAAATTTTTTATTACAAACGACAGAGAATGATAAAGCTTTAGATGTAATTGAACTTTCCTTTAGGTACTTCGACAAAGTTCTAAGAGACAGATTTTATCAATATTCCGAACGCTCTAATTCAAAGACAAATCCTGATGAAGGCATTAATGAGCTAAATGAAAGATTTAAAGAACACGCAATTGGTTACTCATTTGATGGAGGGGAGTTAATTAGAATTGATTCAACTTTTATACATGCAGAAATAACTAAACCAGTAATCGCACTTCTATGGAACGAAAAGTTTAAAGGAGCTAATGAAGAATATTTAAAAGCTCACGAACATTATCGACACGGCAGAAACAAGGAATGTTTGACAGAATGTTTAAAAGCTTTTGAAAGCACAATGAAAGTAATTTGCAAAGAAAAAGGTTGGGCTTATAATCAAACGGACACTGCAAAAAAATTAATTCAGATTTGCTTCCATAATAATTTAGTTCCTACTTTCACTCAAAACCAATTTACTTCATTGCAAAATCTCCTTGAAAGTGGAATTCCAACAATAAGGAATAAACTAGGTGGACATGGACAAGGACAGACACCACAAAAAGTTGACGACGAAATGACCAGGTATGGTTTAAATTTAACAGGAGCCAACATAATATTTTTAGTTGAGCAAAGTGGGTTGACATAAAACTACTGTGCCTAACAAGGGGTTTGGCGTTATTGGGGCATGACGTTGTTATCTTCATCATCAGCAGCATGGCAGCAGTTGTCCGGGCAGGACAAACATCGGTGAGCATTTTATCTATCTTGTACATCAGCAAAGCATCAGCAGCGGTTTCGGGCGGACGTTTTTCAAATGCCCCAACAACGCCAAGCCCTGTTCGTAAGCTGCCATTTTAAAAGCAACACCCCGATAATTATGGACATAAATCTTCAAAAACTAAGTGGACATTGGAAAGAAGGATATGCATTAGACTTGCATACATTGTCAAGCTATCCAATGAAGGACGCAGAAGGTAATAATATTACTGACAACAATGGGAAAATCAAATGGGATACAAAGTACACACCAATCGGTGAGGAAATGAATAAGCTAAAGTATTGGAGGGAACGACATCGTGTAGAAACTATTGCAGTTTGTGCATCGGAATTTATAAATAAGTATAAAGCAAAATGGGAACTCGATATGATAATTCCTATTCCGCCATCTGATACGACCAGAGATTTTCAACCAGTCTATGAAATGGCGAAGGCAATTGGGACACATTGTAGTTTGCCAGTAGACTTTAAAACTTTAGTGAAATTGAAACCAACTTCCCAATTAAAGGAAATTGAAGACCCTGAACAGCGAAAAGAAGTTTTAAAAGATGCTTTTTCGGTACAAAATAACGTTCTGAATGGCAAAGATGTCTTACTTTTTGACGACCTTTACCGTTCAGGAGAAACACTAAATGCAGTTTGTGATATTTTATTAAACGTAGGCAAAGCAAGAGGTGTTTATGTTCTTACAATCACAAAAACAAGGACAAAGAAATGAGAAACAGAGAATATTCCACTTTTATGCTTTTGAATGCACCAGGATTTGGTGCAAAAAGTATTTATTATGTCTTTGAAAATTTGAAAAAAAACAAACTCACAACAAATGATTTGTTTGACTTAGACATAAGTGAACTTAGCAAACTCTTCCCAGAAATTGGACAAGGAAAATTTTCCAGAGCAAATTTATCATCCTTAAATATTTTAGATGATGATAAAATGTTTAATTCATTTCAAAAATTGAAAGACGACCAAGTTCATATAATTGGGCTTGACGATGAAAGGTATCCTCAATCAGTAATAGAAAAATTAAAGCAAAATGCACCGCCTATTCTTTTCTGTAAAGGCAACTTGCAACTTTTAAATACAAAAGGAATTTCAATTGTCGGTTCTCGTGATGTAAGTGATTTTGCGATTATGCTAACGAAACGCATTGCAAACCGTTTAGCGGAAAATGGTTTTAATGTTACATCAGGTTATGCTAAAGGAGTTGACACAAGTGCTCATTTAGGGGCATTAGAAGGAAATGGAACAACAACCATGATATTAAGTTATGGCGTAAATCATCTAAGTGTAAAGAAGGATATTAAAGATTTCAATTGGGAAAAGAACACCTTATTTGTTACTCAATTTTTACCTTATGAAAAGTTTTCGGGGCAGAACGCAATGATTAGAAATAAACTTGTTTGTGCAATGTCGCAAGCAGTAATTGTAATTTCATCGGGACCTGAAAGAGATGCAAGTGGTAAAATGAGTGGCACTTTTGATGCAGGCTTGTCTGCGTTAAATATGAAAGTTCCTCTTTTTGTGTTAAATCCGTCATTACTCACCCCTATCCCACCACAAGGAAATATTGACCTTATAAAAATTGGGGGCATTTCTCTATCAAATGGAAATGAGCTTGTGCAATACTTAGAAACTATTGAAGAAAAAGCAAATGTCAGTATTAAATCAACGATTGTAGATACTCAAATAGATGCAGTTCAAACTGTTGAAGAACCACAAGAGTTATACAACACTAAAGTTGACGACATTAAGGAAAAAATTCTGAATGTATTCAATGGCAAGCCATTATCTGTTAATGACATTATTGAACAATCACACATAGATTGGACAACTAAAAAATTAGCTTCTTACCTTAAAAAAATTGACGAAATTGAAGTTGTGAAAAGCGGAAGAAATAACCTTTACAAACGTAGGACACAACAAGTTCAACCCAGACTTTTTGCATAGCACTCTGACACAAAACGGCAGCTTACATGGGGTTTTGTGCAAGTGGGGCAGACGGAATAACAATGAGCATTTGTAATTCTATTTTGCTTTTGTTCGGGCAGCGCAAGCATCGCTGAACTTTTGTTCTTAACTTCAACTTTATACTTTCAATCAGCAGCGGTTCCGGGCTGGGCGAGCAATGAATGCCAGCCCTGCAGTAATACCTGCTCGTTAGTCAGGATTGCATTTGACACCCAATTCCACAAAAGTTTTTTGAAAGTAATACCAATTATTGGTACTTTTATAAAAAGAATTTTATGGCACGTAATACTTCCATTTTATTAGGAGAACACTTCGAGGAATTTATTTCCACTAAAATATCATCGGGTAAATATAATTCGGCAAGCGAAGTAATTAGAACTGCTCTAAGGCTTTTAGAAACAGAAGAATTCAAAATGAAAGATCTTAATAAAGCGCTTTCCCAGGGTGAGAAGAGCGGAATGGAAAAGAATTTTGATCCAAGAGCTAATTTAAAGAAGCTGCACAGCAAATTTTTATGAAAGCACTTCCGTTTGTTATTAGCAAAAAGGCTGTTTCTGACCTGGAAGAAATTTGGCTTTACACTGTTGAGAAATGGTCTATAGAGCAGGCAGATCGATATTACAATCTAATATTTGATGAAATCAATTATATCTGCAAGAATACAAATGCAGGGAAACCGATGGAGCACGTTCGAAAAGGCTATCGGACTTCAAAAGTTAAATCTCATCTCATCTTTTACAGAATCCTACCTGACATGATCGGGATAATTAGAATTTTACATGAGCGAATGGATATAGAAAACAGACTTAACGATTAAGCAACTACACCCAACAATTGGATTTTGTGCAAGTGGGGCAGACGGAATAACAATGAACATTTGTGGCAATGAATGCCAGCCCTGCAGTAAGCCCTTTCCGTTGGCAGAAATGCGTATGACGATTCTTCAAGCCGACAATTTCATCTGACTTTTCTTACCATCTGAAAAAAAATTTGCGAAACCGAATAGTTGCGCATATATTTGCAACCGATTAGTTGCTCAAGTAAAAATTTAAACAAAATGAGACGAGACATTTTTCAGGCAATAGCCGACCCGACAAGGCGGGCAATTATTACCTTAATTGCATTGCAGGCAATGACGCCGAACGCCATTGCTGACAACTTTAACACTACCCGGCAATCTGTTTCTAAACACCTTCGCATACTCACAGAATGCGAACTGGTAAAACAGGAACAAAAAGGCAGAGAAATTTATTACCGACTCGAAGTAAACATAATGAAAGAGGTTGATAAATGGTTAAACCAATTCAGAAAAATTTGGGAAACCCGATTTAATCAACTTGACAAAGTATTATTAACAATTAAAAAACAGAAAAAATGAAAAACGAAGAGAAATCCGATCCCGCCATGGCGGGAGGAAACAACTTGCTTTCCGATAGCTATCGGAATGATTTTACCGTTGACAAATCAACAAAAACGGTATTCATAAACAGAGAATTTGCTGCCGGCCTTTCGCTGGTATGGGATGCTTTTACCAAACAAGAAATTCTTGACCAATGGTGGGCACCTAAACCCTGGACCTCAAAAACAAAAATTATGAATTTTGAAGTTGGTGGGCGAAGATTTTATGCTATGGTAAGCCCTGAAGGACAGGAACGTTGGTCTGTCCAGAAATATACTTCCATTAG
>JANMWP010000502.1:0-4750 GCA_031394065.1 Chitinophagaceae bacterium | reverse complement strand
TTAATGGCCATGGTAAAGGCTTTCAGCTATGGCAGCGGAGGGTTTGAAATAGCCAACCTGCTTCAGTTTCACCAGGTAAATTACCTGGCTGTTGCTTATGCCGATGAGGGAGTGGAATTACGTAAAGCCGGTATTACATTGCCCATCATGGTGATGAATGCCGAGGAAATTACGTATGATGTACTGGTACAGCATAACCTGGAACCTGAATTGTTTTCATTCGGTATTTTATCAACTTTTGAAGATTATTTAATGCGTAACGGTATTAATGATTACCCGGTGCATATAAAATTAGATACCGGTATGCGGCGCCTTGGTTTTGAACAGAAAGATATAGCGGAATTATGCGGCAGGTTACAATCAACTTCCGTTTTTAAAATACAATCTGTTTTCTCTCACCTGGCAGCAAGTGATTCGGTTTTGCATGATGATTTTACAAAAGCACAGGCCAATGCTTTTATGAAAGCTTGTGAGCAGATTCAGCAAATTACCGGCTACACATTCATACAGCATATTGCCAATACATCGGCCATACACCGGCATACAGATTTACAGTTGGATATGGTTAGATTGGGCATTGGATTGTATGGTGTAGATGCTGACCCTGCTATACAGCAGCAACTTAAAAATGTAACCACTTTAAAAACAACCATCTCTCAAATAAAAAAAATAAAGGCCGGCGAAAGTATTGGCTACAGCCGTAAAGGAGTTGCAACAAACGATTCGGTAATTGCAACAGTGCGGATTGGTTATGCCGATGGATACCCACGTTTATTAAGCAATGGCATTGGTAAAATGTGGCTTCATAAACAGCTTGTACCGGTAATTGGCAATGTGTGTATGGATATGACCATGCTGGATATAACCGGTATAGATGCACAGGAAGGTGATGAAGTAATTGTGTTTGGCGCAGCTTTGCCGGTAAGCGAAATGGCAATTCAGGCACAAAGTATTCCTTACGAAATTTTAACAGGCATTTCTCAAAGGGTAAAAAGGGTTTATTTTGAGGAGTGAGGGCAATTTGATAATGTGCTGATATGCTAATTTGCTAATGGGCAATGGCTAAAAAAAGTAAACTATAAAGTTAAAGAAACCCAAAACCCAAAACACATAACCCCAAACCCCAAACTCTCCTATCTTTGCAACTTATTATGAAAGCAAGACACGTAACACTCATCATTTTATTGATTATAATTGCCGATCAGGTACTTAAACTGTGGATTAAAACACATTATGAGCTAAATGATCATCAGAATGTTATTGGCAGCGGCTTTCAATTATGGTTTGTAGAAAACCCCGGCATGGCCTATGGATGGAAATTTGGCGGGAACTGGGGAAAGATGGCCCTTACCATTTTCAGGATGGGTGCGGTTGTGTTTGGCACCTGGTATCTTGGAAAAATAATTAAAGAAAAACAACACAAAGGCTTTATTTTTTGTGCAGCATTGGTTTATGCAGGCGCACTGGGTAATCTTATCGATTCATCTTTTTACGGGCTGATATTTGATAAAGGAATGACTTTTGACCCATTAGCTAATCGATATAATGATTACAATGGCCTGGCCAAATTCTCCGGAAAGGGATATTCCTCTTTTTTACATGGCAATGTGGTAGACATGCTGCATTTCCCGGTTATAGATACAACATGGCCAAAATGGGTTCCTTATTTTGGGGGTGATAAATTTGTATTTTTCAATCCTATCTTCAATATTGCAGATGCTTCCATTACAACAGGTGTACTCAGTATTTTAGTTTTTCAAAAACGCTTTTTTAAGCAGCGTAACAAGCAGGAAACGCATCCAACGGTAGAAACCAATGCATTGGTTAATGATGAGTCGCAGGTTTCGTAAAAAGCATATCTTTAAGACTCTAAATTTATCTGGTTTATGAAATTGAGTAAGCTCATAGTTGCATTTTTTACTGTAGCTTTTTTTTTAACAGCCTGTGTAAAAGATACCGGCCTCAACGCTGATGGAATTTCGGTTGGAACATTTAAAAGCACAGGTTCAGGAAACTGTTCTGTTGTAACAGTAAATGGCCTGTTTAAAGTTGATAGTGTGCTGAACAACGATTATTATGTGGATGTTGAGGTTGAAGTTACAGTAGCCGGAAGTTTTAATATTAAGTCTGATACAATAAACGGATTTTCTTTTAAAAAAACAGGTACAATCAGTACGGGTTTAAATAACATCCGTTTATATGCCAGCGGAAAACCCATTGCTACAGGCATTAATACTTTTACCATTAGCTATGGGGCAACCACTTGCAGTTTTTCAATAACTGTTTTTGGCGCAGGTGGCGGTTTTGGAACAGCACTTTACACATTGGGCGGCTCACCGGGCAATTGTTCCATATCCTCAATAAATGGAAATTATGTTGTTGGACTGGCAATGACACCCACCAACAAAGTTGAAATGGGCGTGAATGTAAGTACCATTGGAACTTATATCATTACAGGTACTGCAGTAAATGGCGTTACTTTTAGTGCCACCGGTGTATTTACAAACCCCGGCATACAGAATGTTTTTTTATCGGCAAGCGGAACCCCAACTGCTGCAGGTGTGTTTACTTACCCGGTCAACAATGGCCCAACAAACTGTAATTTTTCAATTACCTATACAACCGTTATTACCAATGCAACTTATGCCCTCAGTGGCTTTCCCAACAATTGTACAGCAGCAACTATAAATGGTACCTACACGGCGGGGACTGCATTATTACCTGCAAACAATGTTGTAATAAATGTAAATGTAACATCACCCGGTAATTACAGCATAGCAACCACAATGGTAAACGGAATCAGTTTTTCGGCTACCGGCACTTTTAATATTACAGGCCCTCAGCAGGTTATTTTAAACGGAACCGGCACACCAACAGTTGCAGGTGCATTTATTTATCCGCTTACAGGCGGTGGAAATAGCTGTCAGTTTTCTGTTACAAGTTTATAATATATGGTTTTAGATTTGAAAAGTAAGACAGGGGTTGTAATCACTAAAAAAATATAACAAAAGCAGCAAACATCCTGTTTTTATTATCTTTAAAATATTAACAGTATACAAAAAGGTCATTTCACAGAAATTACAGAACTTTACACATAGTACCCCTTGGGAGAAATGTAAAAAAACGATCAATGAATAAATTACGTCCTCTATTATTTGCCATCATTTTATTTTCTCTTTTTTCCTGCGAAAAAGAATACAGTTCGGAAAATACTGATAATACTGGCAGTGATTTAATTATTGGTTTAAATTGCCGTATCAGTAAAATGGTCTATATAGATACATCGGGTACCGCAGCCGGGGGTAGGGGAACTGGTCTGGGATCTATTGAGGCCGCAATCAACAGCCTGGATATTGTAACCCGTATTACCCAATTTGACAGCTTATCCAATACCATCGAATTTATTACTGCACCTGTTTATTCAAACGATACTGTTTATATTGATGCTGACCAATATTTTGTGGTAGATGCAAATAAGCGGATCTCAAAATTGCATGGATTGGCCGACCCTACAGATCCTTTTTCTCTGCAGTTTGATGTTTTTTATCTCTATAATACAGCAGGCTACCTGGTAACAAAAAATTATTTTTTCACCCTTAGTCCAACTACACCTTTTTACAAGGTTGATTATACGTATGCAGGAGCCAACCTTACACACATGGCTGCAGTTAATTTACCCGGCGGCGATTTGCAAATGGATGCCGATATTGATTACTTTACCCAAATTGTACCCAAGCGGTTTATTTATATTTTTCCGGATGAAATATTCTATTCACAGTTCAACCAGTTTTTTAATTTTGGTTTAAAGAATTTTAATGCAGTTAAAAAATTGAAGGTGAGAACCTATGACCCTGGAAATGTAGTGAGAGATTCTGCCGTATCAACTTTTAGTAATTATATTATGAGCCGGGATAATTATGTTTTAAGTGTGCAGATGGGAAAAGATGATCAGCAAAGTATTCCGGCATTAGCGGGAAAGCTTAGTTTTAGTTACCATTGCAGATAAAATATTCTATATAAATAAAAGAGGATGTCATTTGTGACAGCCTCTTTTATTTATCAGCTTATTACCATAGCACGGGCTAAATTTTTCCAACCATATTCGCCGGTATAACCCAGGCATCAAACTCTTTTTCGGTAACGTAACCCAGTTTTACAGCCATCTGTTTAAGGGTAGTGTGTTCCTTATGCGCTTTCTGGGCTATTTCTGCAGCTTTATAATAACCAATATGTGTATTCAATGCAGTAACCAGCATTAAGCTGTTGTTTACATGTTTTCTAATATTTGCTTTTATGGGTTCAATACCAACAGCACACTTATCATTAAATGAAACACAGCCATCACCAATCAGCCTGGCGCTGTGTAAAAAATTAAAAATCATCACTGGTTTAAAAACATTCAATTCAAAATGGCCGTTGCTGCCACCAATACCGATGGTAACATCATTGCCCATAACCTGTGCGGCAATCATGGTTAATGCTTCGCATTGTGTTGGGTTAACCTTACCCGGCATAATCGATGAGCCTGGCTCGTTATCCGGAATAAAAATTTCTCCAATACCGCTTCTTGGACCAGATGATAACATACGAATATCATTTGCTATCTTCATCAGGCTTACAGCAACTACTTTTAATGCAGCATGTGCTTCCACAATTGCGTCGTGTGCTGCCAATGCTTCAAATTTATTTTCGGCAGTTTTAAAAGGCAGCTTGGTTAGTTTGGCAATATGTTTTGCAACATTCACATCGT
>JANMWP010000497.1:0-2054 GCA_031394065.1 Chitinophagaceae bacterium | reverse complement strand
CAACCCGATGGCATCATCAACCGGTTGAAGAAAGAAAATGCGTAAAATTATTTACATATCGTTTTTGCTGATGGGGTTTTTATCTGCCGCACAGGCGCAGAAAAAAATCATTTATGAGGATACTTCTTTATTACAGAAAGAAGAGCCGGTATCAGCACCTGTTGAAGATTTTACTCTACGGGATAGTGCGGTATCTATTGTACCATCTGTAACACTGGATGAAGAACTGGCTGATACCACTTTGTATAAAAATAACCTGAACCTTTCTGTTGATTCAATTAAAAACTGGAGAAAATTAAAGGAATATGCTTATACCCTTTACTTAGACAGCCTTTTAAAAAACATAAAGAAAAAAGAAGTTAAAGAAACGCCGCAAAGGTCGGGCAATGGAATTTTAAGCGGACTGTTAAACTCAAATTTTTTAAGCGTATTATTTTGGACACTGGCTATTTGCTTTATACTTTTCATTTTGTACCGGTTGTTTTTGGCAGAGGGTGTTTTTCAGCGTAAATCAAAATCGGCAAAAAATAACGAAGCTGCAGTGGAAGAAGAAATAATTACCAACGAATCGGACTTTGATGCATTGATCAGGCAGGCCCTGCTAAACGGCAATTACAGGCAGGCTGTGCGTTACCAGTATTTAAAAACCCTGCATTTGCTGGCCGGTAAAAGCCTGCTTGAGCTTGCACCTGATAAAACCAATTTTCAATATGTGCATGAAATAAAAAACCGTGATCAGCAACAGTTGTTTGCTACGCTCACTTTAAATTATGAGTATGTGTGGTACGGCGGCTTTGATATTGAAAAAAATATTTACCAAAAAATTGAAAGCAATTTCACAGGTTTCAATCAAAAAATATAAAATATACATTGAAGATTAAGGGCACATATATTTTTTCATTACTGGCAGTTACTGTACTGCTATGCTCCTGCTCGGGCAATGGGAGTAGAAAAATGCCGTCCTTAAAGGAAACCTATTCTAAAAAAGATAAGAACCCTTTTGGAGCTGATATTGCCTACCGGCAGATTGAAGCCATGTATGAAGCAAATATTATAAAAGAAAAAAAGCAGAATTTTAAAGATACCTGGGATAATATCAGCGATACAGGCGCATTGTACATCTGCATGGCGCCAAAACTTTTTGTAACCGAAGCAGATGTGGAAGCCATGATGGAATTTGTAAATGCCGGTAACAGCCTCTTTATCTCCGCCGGATTAATAGATGAACTGTTGCTGGATGAAGCAGGTTGCAGCGAAGCATACAATTCACCGGCTGTTGAAAATCTGTATGGAATTATGCAAAACACATCTGTCAATTCAACAATTCAATCTAAATTAAAATACGGGTATTATTATTATCCCTTTCAAAATTTTTTTACAGGTATTGACGGCGGTAATATCCGTGTGCTGGGTTACAACGATGAAAATAAGCCCAACTCCATTGTCTATTTTCATGGCAAAGGAAAACTATACCTGCAATGTGAACCACGTGCTTTCAGTAATTATTTTTTACTGAAGGAAGACAATTATCAGTATTTAAAAAACACACTGGCATTTACCGAAAACCAGCCGGAGCATGTTTATTGGGATGATTATTATTATAAACTGAGCAGCCGTAATAATTCGAAAAGTGATTTCTCTACCTTCAGCGAAATCATGAAACATCCGCCTTTGAAAGCTGCATTCTGGTTGTCGTTGATACTACTGCTTTTGTACATTCTGTTTGGTGGTAAACGGATACAACGCATAATACAGCAGCTTAAACCCAATGAAAATACCACGGTAACATTTACCGAAACAATTGGCCGCCTGTACCTGCAGAAAAAAGACAATAAAAATATTGCCGACAAGATGGTTACTTATTTTAATGAGTACATTCGCAATACCTATTTTTTAAATACCAATCATGTGAATGATGATTTTATAACGTTGCTGAGCCGTAAGAGTGGTGTAGAAAAGAATATGGTTGACACCTTGTACCGTACTATCATTGCCACGCAGGGCAGCGATGTGGTAAACGATTACCAGTTGCTTTCTTTGCAGGAACAAATACA
>JANMWP010000493.1:0-1923 GCA_031394065.1 Chitinophagaceae bacterium | reverse complement strand
ATTAAATACATGGTTGGGGTCGGCCCAATGGTTTACGCTAAAACGAATGGTACCGTAGCTGATGAGAAACGCTCCAAATGTAAAAGCATCACTCATTAAAAAGTACCACATCATTACTTTACCGTAGCTAACGTTGAAAGGACTTCTTCCTCCGTTCCACCATTTGGTATTTGTTGGTATCGCTGTTGTTGACATAATAGCCTCACCCCAACCCCTCTCCTTTGGAAAGGGAACTGCTATGGGGCAGTTTTTAAATTAAAAAATTATTTTTCTTTTATCGTTCCTTTTATATTTCGCTTCAATCTCCGCTGGTTCCCCCTTCAGGGGGCGGAGGGGGTTTTTACTGGATCATTATTAAAAATATCAATAAATAAATCCAAAGTATATCTACAAAGTGCCAGTATGTACTTACCAGTTCAACCGGAACACTGTTATAGGTTCTTGTTTTTGTATTGAATGCTTTTGCAAACAAAACAAACAGTGCTATCAATCCTCCAATTACGTGTGCAGCATGTAAACAAACTATAACATACATAAATGAGTAAGATACATTTCCTGTTAGTGTAATTTGCTTTGCCCACAATTGCTGAAAACCCAGCACCTGAAAAACAATAAAAAGAACTCCCAATACCAGCGTGGCAATTACCAGGCTTCTGTATTTTTTCATCTCCCGCTGCTTAAAAGCTTTTTGCGCCAGGTAAATGGTTACACTGCTTAATATTATTGCAGCAGTGCTGTACCAAAAAAACTGCGGCAAATCAAAGGTTTGCCAATTTGCCTGGTTACGCTTAACTATATAAGCACTCGTTAACCCTGCAAACATCATCAGTAAGCTGCCAATGCCCACCCACAGGGTAAATTTATGCGGATGAATTTTTTTTCTTTGTTCCATTGCCACTGTGCTCATATCACTTTATCCCAAACGGGAATTTTAAATAAACATTTTTTTTAGCCAGGCTTTATTAACTCTCATCATCTTCATTGGCGTCGCACTCTTGTACTTCATCTCTTTATTCAACTTTAATTGTGTTTGCAAATCTTCGCTGGTTCCTCCGCCGCGGCGGAGGCGTAGGGGGTTATATTCTGTTTGCAAACAACGCCAGTAAAACAATCATCAAATAAAAATAAGAACTGAACATTACACGCCTGGCACTTTTTGCATCCATTCGTATAAACAATAACACACTCACATAAACCATCCACAAATTGCATCCCAGTAAAATAAAAAAACTGGTTATACCGCTGATGCCTGTGTAATAAGGCACAAAACCCATCGGTATCATCAATGCACTGTAAATAATACTTTGCATTGCTGTAAACCTGGTTGGGCCCTTATCTGCAGGCAACAATTTAAATCCGGCTGTTGTATAATCTTTATGTGCCAGCCAGGCAATTGCCCAAAAATGCGGAAACTGCCATAAAAACTGAATGCCAAATAAAACCCAGGCTCCCGTCCAGCTGATTGGTGCATTACCATATGCGGCAACCCATCCTATTAAACAGGGCAACGCACCGGGTATGGCACCTACCAATACAGAAATTGAATTAACCTTTTTGAGTGGTGTGTAAATAAAGCCATATAAAAAAAGGCTTGCTAAACTAACCATTGCACTCTCGGTGTTAAAAAATTTCCACATCATAAACACGCCTGCAGCACCGGTGATGAAAGCAAATACGCCTGCTTCATTCACACTCATTCTTCCGCTTGCTACCGGTCTTTTGGCTGTACGCATCATTAACCCGTCAGATGTTTTTTCCAAAATCTGGTTAATGGCATTTGCCGAACCTGTGACCAACATACCTGCAACAAAAAGTAAAAGAACTGATATTATTTTTTCACGAACGTAAAACTGTTCATTGGGTGCAATTAAAAAACTAACCACCGTGCTGAACACCACCATAAAACTTAAAGTGAATTTGATC
>JANMWP010000479.1:0-2591 GCA_031394065.1 Chitinophagaceae bacterium | reverse complement strand
CCGAAGCAAAAATTTATTATGAAGCAAATCAATTTCAAAAAGGTATTACCACACCTGGTTGCCGTAGTTATTTTCCTGTTACTCTCGGTATTTTTAAACAAACCGGCCCTGCAGGGTAAAGTGGTTCAGCAAAATGATGTTATACAGTGGAAAGCTATGGCCCAGCAGTCATTTGAGTTTAAAGAGAAGCATGGCCATTTTCCTAAATGGACCAACAGTATGATGAGTGGAATGCCCACATTTCAGATTGCCTTAGGGCCTGAAAGCCCAATGAACATTCACCTGCAACATGTGCAGGATATTTTAACGCTTGGTTTCCCCAAACCGGTGTTTTATTTATTTATTGCTGCATTATGTTTTTACCTGCTTTGCATTGTGCTGGGTATAAATCCGTGGATAAGTATATTGGGAGGCATTGCCTATGCCTATTGTTCTTACAATCCGGTTTTAATTGCCGGTGGGCACGATACTAAACTTTTATCTATGGCATACTCTCCTGCTGTGCTGGCAGGTATACAATTGATATTTAAACAAAAATACTGGTTAGGCAGTGCTGTGTTACTTGTATCCGGAGTATTATTATTGTGGCAACTTCACCAACAGATAGTTTATTATACTTTATTGATAGCTTTATTTATGACTATCTCTTTTATAGTAAAGTGTATCAAAGAAAAAACAATAAAGCATTTAATTGTTTCGGGATTAGTATGTATTGCCATGGCAGTAATTATGTTAGGCACAGTAGCATTAATTTACTGGCCTACTTACGAGTTCAGCAAAGAAACCATGCGTGGCGGACGAAGTGAGTTAACACAAAAAGATAAAAAGAATGAAACCAAGGGTGGTTTAGATAAAGACTATGCTTTTCAATGGAGCTATGGCAAAGCCGAAACCATGACCTTGTTAGTGCCCAATGCATTTGGCGGAAGCTCTGGCGAAGGGCTTGGTGAGGAATCGAAAGCCATTGGGGTTTTACAGGAAAATGCACAAACCTTGCAGCAATTAACCGGACAGCAAAACTTTGCAAACCAGATTGCACAATCATCTCCCATGTACTGGGGCGAATTGCTAAGTACACAGGGCACTGTTTATTTAGGCGCTATCATTTGTTTACTCTTTTTATTTGGTGCTTTCTTTTCAAAAAGCGAACACAGGTGGTGGCTGGTTGCCATAACCCTTTTTGGAATCGTTTTATCCTGGGGTAAAAATTTTGAAGCCGTAAATTATTTCCTGTTTGATCACCTGCCTTTTTATAAAAAATTCAGGGCTCCATCAATGGCACTCGTCATTCCGCAGTTATCGGTTGCATTGCTGGGTGTAATATTCCTGAATGAATTTGTAAAAACCGAAAAGGAAAAATTATGGCAGCTTTTTAAAAAATGTTTGTACATCACAGGAGTAACAGTAGCCGTATTGGGCCTCTTTTATTTCTTCTCCGATTTTAGTAATACTGCAACCGGCGAATTGCGAAAAAGTATTAATGATGCGCTGCAGGGCAAGGGTAGTGATTTTACAAGGAGCTATTTCAGTGCTTTAAAAACCGACCGGCAGGCGTTTTATTTAAGCGACATGTGGCGTACACTTGGTTTTATATTTGTATTGATGGCTGCACTTTTCCTGTTTTCAAAAAACAAGATAAAGCCTGCCGTTCTTTACGGGGCATTGATTTTATTTTGCATCATAGATTTATTTGGTGTTAGTAAAAGATATTTAAAAGAAGAAAATTTTATTGATGCAGCCGAACTTGAGTATAGTTATACAGATAGCCGTGCAGATCTGCAACTGAAGTCCGACACAGGATATTACCGGGTATTAAACCTGGCTTTTGCGGGTGCCAATGGTTACGAAGTTTCGGTAAACAATACATTTAACGATGCACTTGCATCCTATAAACACAATACCATTGGTGGTTACAGTCCGGCTAAACTGGGTTTATACCAGGACCTTATTGAAAGACAGATTTACAATAATATTCAGGCATGGGGCAAAAATCCTTCAGCCAAAGACAGTTTCCCTGTTTTGAACATGCTGAATATGAAATATGTTATTGTTCCCGATCAACAGAATCCCAAACAAACCAGCGCCATTCAAAACCCTTTTGCTATGGGTAATTGCTGGCTGGTTAAGGAAGTTAAGTTTGTAAAAAATGCCGATGAAGAAATGAATGCATTGAATTCATTTAATCTCGCTGATGTTGCTTTTGTTGATGAACGGTTTAAGGCAGCAGTACCATTTACCCCGGTTTATGATTCAACAGCCACTATTAAATTAATTGAAAATAAAAATGATGAAATAAAATATGAATTTAACGGGGCATCAAATCAATTTGCCGTATTCAGCGAAATATATTACCCCAATGGATGGGAAGCATTTATTGATGGAAAGAAAACAGCTTATTGCAAAACAGATTATGCTTTAAGAGGCCTTGCAGTTCCTGCAGGTAAACACAGTATTAAATTTGTTTTTGATCCTCCTTCATTTAGAATTGGTGAAAAAATTGCCCGCTATGCAAATATATTTTCTGTGCTGTTTGTATTACTCTGCGTTTTTATGGTATGGAAAAATAGAAAAAAAGAAAGCACTGATTTAAA
>JANMWP010000464.1:0-4224 GCA_031394065.1 Chitinophagaceae bacterium | reverse complement strand
TTAATGCTCCCGTAAACTTGGTTTGCAATGGTGCATTGCCAATAGCATTACTGTTTTTATAGCTTTTAATAAAATCATTTAGAAGATTAACTAAATGGGGTGGGTAAAACTTAAACTGACTGTAAAAAGAATGACATTCTTTATTGTTTTTACCTTTTAAAATAACCGGATCCAGATAATCTATATAAACCTGAGTTGCACAAATTATATCTTCCATTCTGGTTACACGATTAACACGATATTGGTTAATCAGACAGAAGTACCCCTCTTTCACTTCTATATGTCCATAAGAACCAGTGTCAAAAGTTACTAAATACTTATTGAGTTTTTCTAATGGCTCTTTGTAAGATTGGCCGTAAGAAGAAATGATAATTAACGTGGTAAGTAAAAAAAGGATAGCTTTTTTCATGATTTTTTTATTTAAAAATAAGGGGTTTTATTATTACAAACTATACCCTTCATGGGGTATATTCTGTACAGCAATGTCCCGGGCACGGTACCTTACTAAAATAAAAGAGGCTCTGCTGTAAAAGGTCTCAAAAATAAAGCTTGTAATTGTAAAATTTAATATATACTTTCATCCTTCTTATCAAACGGATGATTACCGTTACGATTTTTCTAAAGCTTTTTAAACCGGCTTTTAACCCCCATCTGAACACCTTACCCGTGAAGCATATTTATTTTTAACCAAAACTAAAAGAAATGAAAAAAACATTTTTTATGTGGCTTTTTTTAGCAGCTGCATTTATCGCAAACGGACAAGGCAAAACCCTCTACACCGTTAACATTGTTAAACCCAAGGACGGGCAGAAATATGCTTTTGAGGCCGCCTGGAAAACGCACCTGGCAAAATTTCATAGCACAACCGACAAAAGAAATGTGTATGAAATAATGAGTGGCCCCTGGGTTGGTTATTATGAGATTATTGAGGGCCCGCTTTCTTTTGCCGATATGGATGCTGAAAAACCTATGGCAAAAGAACATGGTATGGACAATGACAAAAACTTTTTTCCAATGCTGATGGATAAAAGAATGAACGGCACTTACCGCTGGGATGATACGGCAAGCTATAACCCTAAGGTGGTAGCAGACAAATTCCTGGTTACCGTTACACATGTAAAATATAACCTGATAACCGAAACAATAAGAGAGGGGCGAAGAGGATCATTGATAAATGCTAAAATAAATCCAACCAGCCGCTTTAGCGCCAATGTTTATACCCAACTGTGGTCAGGCTCCGATCCCGTTCGGGTTCAGGTACGCAATTTAAAAGACGGGTTTAAAGAACTGGAGACTGATTATTATGGCCCAAATACCATGGCACCCAATGCATTTAAAGATGCTTATATAAAAGATTATGGGCAGGATGCCTATGATGCCAGGCAAAAAGTATTGGATAACAATGCTAATGTAGAAAGTCGTGAAATTTATATCATGAGATTGCGTAAAGACCTAAGCTCCAAATAATAAATATTGCACAATTAAAATAAAAATATCCCGGGGTATATTCATCCCGGGATATTTTATTCCTTCTTCCTTCGCAGCAACGTCCCCGGCCTGCACACAAAACCGGGAGACTGAGAAAAAAGTGGCAGAAATTATTAACGACGATATTTTTTTCGTGGAGATTTTTTAGCATGATGTACAGCACTGATAAATATTTCCCTTTTACGGCTGTATATCCTGTACACGATGACATAAGGAAACCTGTCTACCAATGCCTCCCGGTAATTGGGATTACCTTTACTGCCAAATGTTTGAGGCAATGCAACAATCTCTGCAAGCTTCTTTTCAACTGCATTTAAAAATTCATAACCCAAACCTTCCTGTTTATCTTCATACCAGGCAAAAGCTTCATTAAAATCAATCTGTATTTTTTCATGCAGCCAATAAGTATATATCATTTCTTGCTGCTTTTTTTTGCTTTGTAGCCGGCAATGGTGGCTTTTTTCATGTCTGCAAATTTGTAGAGTTTAGCTGAGCCATTTTCGTAAGCTGCAGATCGTTCGTCCATTTCTTTTACAAAGTTTTTATCATCCCATATATTAGCGTAATCTTCCTGGGCTAAGGCAATTGTTTTTACAACAGTTAGCACGGCTTTTTTTTGTGTGGTATTCAATCTTGCTAAATAGCTGTCAATTTGTTTTTCTACAGATGCTGTACTCATAATAATGCTTTGTACAAATTTACTTTTTTATTTTAAATTGGTGAAAGGTGTTTATTCTCAGTTTCGCCGTTGTTGATGAATGCCCGGCCACATTACCAACCGGGCAAAAAAAACTACGGCAGCCCAACGGCTGCCGTAGCAAAACATACCCAAACGTATCCCCGTATTTTAATAACTCTCTTTTTTCCAACCCCATTTGCGGTACATTTCCTTGTATGTATCGGGGTAGTTGCCTCTTAATACAAACAACAAATTGGTAAGTACTTTTTTAATAGCCAGCTTTTGCTGGTTTTTGGTAGCCACTTTTTCGCTCACATCGCCGGTGGTGTTGCTGGCAGCAGCCAGTGCGGTACTGTAATCGGTTTGCAGGGCAGTCCAAAAAGCAGTGCCGTATTCCTCGGCACCAAAGCCATCGGTAGCAATGGCGGCAATCATCAGCTCAAATGCAGCTTTGCGGTTGTTGCGGTCTTTGCTAATGCACCAGGTTGTGTTTTCTCTTACAAGTCCAAAACGTGCAAACTGTGGCTGTGCATTTGCCTTTTTGTACTTTTTTTCTATGTACACTTTTACTTCGGTTACCGCATCATTAACCCGTTTATCTAACTGCTTAAGCGTTTGCGATTGCCCCGGCCTTACACTGCCCATACTTAAACGGCTGCCCAGGCTGGCGGCATAATCCTGCACTTCTTTGTCAAAGTCGACGCTTTTTTTCCAAAGCAGGGTAATATCAGGATTAACCAGCCATGTTGCGGCTACGCCTTTGCTAACATCCATAAAATCTATATCAGCTGCCGGTAAAGATTTTACGTGTTTTGGTTTGGCAGTAGAGGAGGCTCCTCCGCCTGTTGCATCATCTGCAAAAATGAATTTGTTTACAATCATAAAATGGTATTTAAAGGTGATAAAATACGTTTATAACACAGGCTGCTGATTGCGATATACAATCCTACCTTGACTGTTCCCCATAGATTATGTGCAGGTAGTAATCCTACCTTTACTGTTCCCCATGTATTATGTATAGGTAGTAACACTACTTCGGCTGCTCCCCACACATTATATGTAGGTAGTACAGATAAATACTGTTTTAAAAAAATGGTAGCAACCGGCATCATACAATTGATATAATTAATGGCCCCGGTTTTAACCGGAGGTTAAATAAATACAACTGATTTTTTTTATGCCTGAACGGAAGATTTTTCGGAGGGGATAGTGGATGTTTTCAGTTTTTGTAAAAAAGCCGGGCAACCTACACCCGGCTTTTGACTATGGCACGTCAATATCAGAAACTTAATGCAAAATAGTAACTAAAAAAATAAAAAACAATACCCTAAAGTGGTAACTTTTTGGGGAGATGGGTTGAAAGGAAGAAAATATTTAATCAGGCTGATGTTGGTAACAATAGCCATTGGCTATGCTGGTCATATGCTTACATCTTGTGCCTGCCTTGGTCATTCCTTTACATTGTGCGGTAGTGGTTTGGCCCTGTGCTTTATGTACAACAGGCGCATTGCCATAAATATTTGCGGGGTTACAGATCTTGCATGGTTGCAAACCTAACTCTATTGCTTTTGCTGTTGAAATTTCTTCAGAAACATTCTTTACCATTCTGCAGCTTGATAAATGATATTTTAAACCTGAGGGAGTTTTAAAAACGGTTTGGGCTTTTGTAGAAAAGGGGAGAAGTAAGAGGATTAGGAACTTTAGCATGATGCTTTGGTTGAGAGTTAAAGGTAGCAGTATTTATTTGCTGTTACTTTTAAACTTTTAGGGTGCCGCTGTCTGGCCTCCCGGCCAACAGCGATTAATATTGAATGGGTTTTAATGTTAGACTCTGGTAGCCGTTGGTTGAAAACCAGACGGCGGCAAACTGCTACCTACGGCGGCAGAAGAAGTTATCTGCGCCAGTGGGGATTTTTTGATCTCTTTTACCAGTCAGCATTATTTTTACTGGGTGATTTGATGTAGTGTGAGTAATTGTCAAAAATTGATTGTAACTCATTTTTTACTGATGCCATTAATGCTATCATTTTTTTCTTTGGAAGCCCATTAGACATTAA
>JANMWP010000407.1:0-3293 GCA_031394065.1 Chitinophagaceae bacterium | reverse complement strand
ATAATTATGTTTTAAGTGTGCAGATGGGAAAAGATGATCAGCAAAGTATTCCGGCATTAGCGGGAAAGCTTAGTTTTAGTTACCATTGCAGATAAAATATTCTATATAAATAAAAGAGGCTGTCAGAAATGCAGCCTCTTTTATTTTCAGCTTATTACCATAGCACGGGCTAAATTTTTCCAACCATATTCGTCGGTATAACCCAGGCATCAAATTCTTTTTCGGTAACATAACCCAGTTTTACAGCCATCTGTTTAAGGGTAGTGTGTTCCTTATGTGCTTTCTGGGCTATTTCTGCAGCTTTATAATAACCGATATGTGTATTTAGTGCAGTAACCAGCATTAAGCTGTTGTCAACATGTTTTTTAATATTTGCTTTAATGGGTTCAATACCAACAGCACATTTATCATTAAAGGAAACGCAGCCATCACCAATCAACCTGGCGCTGTGTAAAAAATTAAAAATCATCACTGGTTTAAAAACATTCAGTTCAAAATGGCCGTTGCTGCCACCAATACCGATGGTAACATCATTGCCCATTACCTGGGCAGCAATCATGGTTAAAGCTTCGCACTGCGTTGGGTTAACCTTACCCGGCATGATGGATGAACCCGGTTCATTATCCGGAATAAAAATTTCGCCTATGCCGCTTCTTGGGCCAGATGATAACATACGTATATCATTGGCGATCTTCATCAAGCTTACGGCAACTACTTTTAATGCAGCATGTGCTTCCACAATTGCGTCGTGTGCTGCCAATGCTTCAAATTTATTTTCGGCAGTTTTAAAAGGCAGCCTTGTTAGTTTGGCAATATGTTTTGCAACATTCACATCGTATTTTGGTGGCGTATTTATTCCTGTGCCAACTGCTGTGCCGCCCAAGGCCAGTTCGCTTAAATGTGCCAGCGTATTTTTAATGGCTCTTAATCCATGATCTAATTGAGAAACATATCCGCTGAATTCCTGGCCAACAGTTAACGGAGTAGCATCCATAAAATGTGTACGGCCAATCTTTACTACTTTTTTATATGCTTTTGCTTTTTTGTCTAATGTATTGCGGAGTTTGGTAATACCGGGGATGGTGGTCTCCATTAAAATTTTATAAGCCGCAATATGCATGGCAGTAGGGAAGGTATCGTTACTACTCTGACTCTTGTTTACATCATCATTGGGGTGTAAATATTTTTCTTTATCACTCAGTTTACCACCATTTAAAACATGTCCACGGTAAGCCACCACTTCATTTACATTCATGTTGCTTTGTGTGCCGCTGCCTGTTTGCCAAACCACCAGCGGAAAATAACCGTCTAATTTTCCATCCAGAATTTCTTTGCAAACTTTGCCTATCAGGCCGGCTTTCTTTTTAGTAAGTACACCTGCTTCATTATTGGTAATGGCTGCGGCATGTTTTAAATACGCAAATGCCCTGATGATCTCTTTGGGCATTTTGTTTATGTCCTGGGCAATTTTAAAATTATCAATACTGCGTTGGGTTTGTGCGCCGTAATAGGCAGTAACGGGCACTTTAACCTCGCCCATGGTATCTTTTTCTATTCTGTAGTCCATATAAATAATTGATTACAAGTTTTGTATATTATTGCAAAGTTAATTGATAAATTGGATGGTAAAATTACTAAGTGCGCTTCACTTAAAAAGATATTAACATAGGAACAATTACTATATTTTTTTAATAGGAATAACCATACATTTACCTCTCAATATTTTTTAAACCAAATACTTTTTATGAAAAAAAATTTACTGCTAACATTCATGTTAGTAACAATTGCAGCTTCAGGCTTTTCGCAGTCAGACAAATTCTGGTCTGCCAACAATGAAAGCAAAGCTAATATTACAACAGATAAAGCTGTTGCAAGATTAGCCTATCCCAAAGTGTTCAAATTATTTAATTTGAATACCGAATTGTTGAGGCAGGAATTATTTTCCATTCTGGGAAATAATTTAACCAGGCATTCTACCATTATTACTTTACCAAATGCCGATGGAAACCTCGAAGAGTTTGAAGTTTTTGAAGCTTCAAATTTTGAACCTGATCTTCAAGCTAAATTCCCTGAGATCAGGGCTTATTCCGGCAAGGGTATTACGGACAGGTATGCTACTTTAAAACTGAGTATTTCTCCACAAGGAATACAAACCATGGTCTTCAGGGCAGAAAAGCCTGCCGAATTTATGGAACCATATTCTAAGGATCATTCAGTCTATTCTGTGTACAGGTCACAAAGAGATAATAGCAAGATTGGTTGGACATGCAGTACAGTTGAGGATGGGATGGTTTCGAAATTAAATGAACAGGTTTCTTCATTAACAGGCAGCTCAAGCGGAACTTTAAAAACAATGCGTTTGGCACAGTCATGTAATGGAGAATATGCCAACTATTTTGGTGCTACAAGTTCGGCCCAGGTTGCCTTGGTATTGGCAGCCATTAATGCCACACTTACCCGTTGTAATGGTGTGTATGAAAAAGATCTTGCTTTTCACCTGAATCTTATTGCAAATACAACTTCGGTTTTTTATTATAATCCTGCTACAGACCCCTATTCAACTCAGTTGAGCCAGTGGAATTTGCAATTGCAACAGACCTTAACTGCTGTTATTGGCAGTGCAAATTATGATATTGGGCATATGTTTGGTGCTACAGGTGGCGGTGGAAATGCAGGCTGTATAGGATGCGTTTGTGTTGATCCGGCTAACAAGCGTTCACTGGCAAAAGGTTCAGGTATTACTTCTCCTGCTGATGGTATTCCACAGGGCGATAATTTTGATATTGATTATGTAGTACATGAAGTAGGCCATCAATTGGGTGCCAATCATACATTCTCCATGTCAAATGAAGGTACTGGTGTAAATAAAGAAATTGGTTCTGGCATAACTATAATGGGATATGCCGGAATTACTGCGCAGGATGTAGCACCACACTCAATTGATATTTACCATGAAGCATCTATTGCACAAATACAGGCAAACCTGGCCACTAAAACCTGCCCGGTAACAACTAATATTACCGCTAATAATGTTGCACCGGTTATTGCAGCACTCAGCAATTATACTATTCCTATCAGTACGCCGTTTGAATTAAGCGGATCTGCTACTGATGTTAATGGAGATGCATTGACTTATTGCTGGGAACAAAATGATAATGCCTCCTCTTCACAAACTGGTGCAAGTAGTGTGGCATCACCTACAAAGGCAACAGGACCAAACTGGTTATCTTTCAGTCCTTCTGTATCCGGTTCAAGAATCTGCCCTAAATTATCTACTATTTTGGCTGGCTTAA
>JANMWP010000388.1:0-2144 GCA_031394065.1 Chitinophagaceae bacterium | reverse complement strand
TTTGGTTTAATTGTAGATGGGGCTGTAATTATTGTGGAAGCAACCTTACATTTTTTTTCTACCGAAAAACTAAAAGGGAAATTAACCCAGCAACAGATGGATAATGCTGTTGGCGGCAGTGCAAGGCGTATGATGAGTTCGGCAGCCTTTGGCCAAATCATAATTCTTATTGTTTATTTGCCCATACTTTCTTTACAGGGTGTTGAAGGAAAGATGTTCAGGCCCATGGCCGAAACGGTAGCTTTTGCCATACTGGGGGCATTAATCTTATCGCTCACTTATATACCTATGATGAGTGCCTTGTTCCTCTCTAAAAATATCAGCCATAAAAAAACATTTGCTGATAGGATGATGGGATTCTTTCAACGCATATATGCCCCGTTAATAAAGGGAGCTGTAAAAATGAAATATCTTGTAACAGGCATTGCAGTTGGGTTATTAATTATCAGCATCATCATTTTTAAAAATATGGGTGGCGAGTTTATTCCCACACTTGAAGAGGGTGATTATGCCATTGAATTTGTTTTACCGCAAGGCTCTTCCATATCACAAACAACCGAAACGGTAATGATGGCACAGCGGATGCTGTTAAAATTTCCGGATGTAAAAATGGTAGTAGGTAAAACCGGCGCTGCTGATGTAGCTACCGATCCAATGCCGCCCGAAGCATCAGATTTAATGGTGATACTGAAACCTAAAAAAGAATGGACCACTACAAAAGATTTTTATGAGCTGTCAGATATGATGGGCGAAAAGTTATCAACCATACCCGGTGTAATTGCCGAACCAAGCCAACCCATTCAAATGCGGTTTAACGAATTGATGACAGGCATACGGCAGGATGTGGCCATAAAAATATTTGGTGAGAACTTAGATACATTGATAGCTTATGGTAATAAAGTGGCCAGTGTAATTGGCCCCATAAAAGGTATTACGCAACCACAGGTGGAAAGGGTTGATGGCTTACCGCAGATAACCATTGAATACGACAGGGCAAGACTGGCCGGATATGGATTGAATATTGAAGATGTGAACCATGTTATCAGCACCGCTTTTGCAGGTGAAGTAGCAGGTGCAGTTTATGAAAATGAAAGAAAATTTGATTTGGTATTACGCCTCGATAGCGGCTATCGAAAATCATTAGATGATGTAAGCAATCTATACATACCCATGAAAGATGGTAATCAAATTCCGCTATCGCAGGTTGCCACCGTAGCTTTTAAAACCGGCCCGGCACAAATAAGCCGAGAAGCTGGTAAAAGGAGAATTTATGTAAGCTTTAATGTAAGCGGCCGTGATGTGGCAAGCGTTGTAAAAGAAGCACAGGAAAAATTAAATAAAAAAGTAAAACTGCCACCAGGTTATTATTATACCTACGGAGGCACTTTTGAAAACCTGCAAAAAGCGTCGGCCAGGTTAATGATTGTAGTGCCGCTGGCACTGTTGCTTATCTTCTTTATGCTATACCTCACATTCCGTTCGTTTAAAGAAGCGGCACTTATTTTTACAGCCATACCTATGAGTGCTATTGGCGGTGTGTTTGCACTTTTGTTAAGAGGAATGCCTTTCAGTATTTCGGCAGGTGTTGGTTTTATTGCGTTGTTTGGTGTGGCGGTGTTAAATGGTATTGTGTTGGTAAGCACTTTTAACCAGTTAGAAAAAGATGGTATGAAAGATATTATGCAACGTGTTTGGGAAGGAACAAAAATGCGGTTGCGTCCTGTATTGATGACTGCAACGGTTGCATCATTCGGCTTTTTACCCATGGCACTTTCATCCGGTGCCGGTGCAGAAGTGCAAAAACCTTTGGCAACAGTTGTTATAGGCGGATTAATAACTGCAACATTTTTAACGCTCATTGTGTTGCCATGTTTGTATATCATTTTTTCAAAAAGAAATAAGATAAATATGAAACCGGTTGCAACTATAGTAGTAAGCATTTTCATTTTGTTTTTCTCTTTAAATGCACAGGCACAACAGCCTGTTCAAAAAAGAATAAGCATTAATGAAACAATAACTGCTGCAAAAAATAACCTGCAATATGGTATCAATACACAGCAGGTAAGTAAGGGAAAAGAACAGATAAAAACAGCAAGAGCTTTACCCAAAACCGGTGTGTTTGCAGAGAATGAAGATTTCAGACC
>JANMWP010000368.1:0-2747 GCA_031394065.1 Chitinophagaceae bacterium | reverse complement strand
GTTAACCAATTTGAAACGAAATATTTTTCTCAATGATAATTTTATTCTATTTTCATCAGCTTAAAACCAACTATATGCCAACAGAACAAACCGATTTAATTACTCCATTGCAAAATCAATCTTTAAAAGAAACGAACTATGGTGCATTAGGTACCCTGGTTACAGTTTTCTTTTTCTGGGGATTTATTGCTGCCGGAAACAGTGTTTTTATTCCTTTTTGTAAACATTATTTTCACCTGGATCAATTTCAAAGCCAGTTAATTGATTTTGCTTTTTATACAGCCTATTACCTTGGTGCATTGGTACTATTTGCATATGGTGCATTTGGCGGTAAAGACCTGGTTGGTAAATGGGGTTATAAAAAAAGTATTGTGTATGGGTTGCTTTTTTCTGCATTGGGTGCTGCTGCCATGATAATTGCTGTAAATGCAAATACGTTTGCAGGCATGCTGGTAGGTTTATTTATTGTAGCACTTGGCTTTTCACTTCAGCAAACCGCCGCACAGCCTTTTGCCATTTCATTAGGCGATCCGGCAACTGGTACAAGCCGGGTTAACCTGGGTGGCGGTATCAATTCATTTGGTACAACCATTGGCCCTATAGTAGTTGCTATTGCTTTGTTTGGCAGTACTGCAGCCATCACTGATGAACAAATTGCCGCTTTAAGTTTAAGTAAAGTAATTATACTATACAGTTGTGTTGGTGCATTATTTATTGCAGCAGCTGCATTGTTTTATTTTTCTAAAAAAGTGCCTCCAGGTATTTCGTTAGAAAAAGTGGAAAGCGGTTCAAAGGCATTATATACTTTATTAATTATGACCGGGCTGCTAATAATTATGTTTGTACCCGTTTTCAGCAGTTATAAAACAGATCCCGCAACTTTAAGCAATGCTGAAAAACATGCATTAGAAGCTTACCGCTTAAAATGGTTGCTCGGTGCTTTGGCGGTGGTGGTAATTGGCTTGCTGGCCGCTAATATGACTGCAAAGAAAAAATCAACCGGATGGGGTGCTATGCAATATCCACAATTAGTTTTGGGTATGCTGGCCATTTTTGTTTACGTAGGTGTGGAAGTTGCCATTGGTAGTAATTTAAGTGAGTTATTAAAACAACCCGATTTTGGTGGATTTCAGTCTTCCGAAGCTGCTCCTTATATCTCCATGTATTGGGGAAGTTTAATGATAGGCCGTTGGGCGGGTGCTGTATCAGCATTTAAATTATCAGATAATTCAAAACTTTTATTACAGATCATTGTTCCCTTAATTGCTTTTGGAATTATTGTAGGCGTAAACACAGTGGCACAATATGATATGAAGCCATTGTATTATTATGTGGTTTGTGTATTGATTCAAATAGCAGCTTTTTATGTAAGCAAAAACAAACCGGCAAGAACATTGTTGATATTCAGTTTACTTGCTGTAGCAGCTATGATCATTGGAACCATGACAACAGGCACCATTGCCATTTATGCTTTTTTAAGCGGTGGCTTATTCTGTTCTATTATGTGGCCATGTATTTTTACTTTATCTATTGCCGGCTTAGGAAAATATACTACCGAGGGATCTGCTTTTTTAATCATGATGATTCTAGGTGGTGGTATTATCCCGCCTATTCAGGGTAAACTGGCCGATGTAATTGGTATTCATCAATCCTATTGGGTACCGGTTGTTTGTTTTGCTTACCTGGCATTTTTTGCCTTTGCAGTAAAAGGAATTTTAAAAAACCAGGGAATTGATTACGATGCAGCCGTTGAAAGCAGCGGGCATTAATAAAAGTAATTATGAAAGATAAATTTGCAATTGGTATTGATATAGGCGGCACAACTACCAAATTTGGTATTGTAAACAGCGCCGGAGAAATTATTGAACAGGATCGGGTGGCAAGCAACGAACATGATGTTGTGGAAGATTTTATTGATGACCTCTCCAAAAAGCTGTTGCCTATGATTGAAAGAGCAGGAGGTACAAAAAAAATCGTTGGCATTGGTATTGGTGCTCCAAACGGAAATATTTATACCGGCACCATTGAATATGCCCCCAATTTAAAATGGAAAGGCATAATACCGATAGCAGATCTTTTCGAAAAAAAATTCAACCTGAACACAAAACTCACTAATGATGCCAATGCAGCAGCCATTGGCGAAATGATGTATGGCGCCTGCAAAAACATGAAACATTTTATTACCATCACATTGGGTACCGGTGTTGGCAGCGGTATTGTAATTGATGGAAAAATTGTAGTGGGACATGATGGATTTGCAGGTGAATTAGGTCATACTATCATAAGGCCCGGCGGCAGGGAACATAAAAGTACCGGCATGCTGGGTAGTCTTGAATCGTATGCATCTGCAACCGGTGTACGTGAAACGGCTATTGAAATGCTTACCAAACATCCCGAAGAACCAAGCCTGTTACGTAACTACAGTATTAATGAGTTAACCAGTGAATCGGTATATGAGTGTGCCATGCAAGGCGATAATATTGCTAATAATATTTTTGAATTTACCGGGCAAATACTGGGTGAATCCTTGGCGAATTTTGTGATGTTCTCTTCTCCGGCAGCAATTGTACTGTTTGGCGGACTTACCAAGGCAGGCAACCTGCTTTTAAATCCAACAAAAAAACATATGGAGGCAAATCTGTTGCCTATTTTTCAAAACAAAGTAAAGTTAATTTTTAGCGAACTGAAAGAATCAGATGCTGCTATTTTGGGAGCCAGTGCATTGGTTTGGGAAATAAAATAATCTT
>JANMWP010000353.1:0-1906 GCA_031394065.1 Chitinophagaceae bacterium | reverse complement strand
ACCGATAACAGAAAAGGCATGAAGATTGCAAGAATTACCAGTTTAATTCTTTGCCTGCTGTTGATTGTTGTTGGTTTCTTACACCAATATACAGTTGGGTTTGATGCAGACAGAACATTACTTTATGTAGCACTTGCTTTTGCTGTTGTACACTTAGTTGTATTTGCACGTAAGCTGGGAAGAGTTGAGCCAGAAGTTTAAATAAAAGATAAGTTTAAATAAAAAACGTCCCGAAAAATTTCGGGACGTTTTTGTTGAGTGAATATTTATTAGTAATTGTCTTATTTTTTTGAGATTCTGAAACAGCAATTATCTTATTAACAAGACCAATATTTGGCTGTAATTTTCATTAATTTAGCACAGCAAAACTAATATGACCCAGCAAAACGCCATACAGATATTTGAAGGTAAAAAAGTAAGAACCCTTTGGGATGAGGAGCAGGAGAAATGGTATATATCCATTGTGGATGTGATTGCTGTTTTAACCGGCAGCCCTAATCCACAAGTGTATTGGCGTGTGTTGAAAAAAAGGTTAAAGGATGAAGGAAATGAAACCGTTACAAATTGTAACGGTTTGAAAATGCTGGCCCCCGATGGCAAAATGCGGATGACCGATGTTGCCGATACCGAACAACTCTTCAGGCTGGTGCAATCCATACCATCGCCAAAAGCCGAGCCATTTAAACTCTGGCTGGCACAAGTGGCAGCTGAGAGATTAGATGAAATGCAGGACCCCGAATTAACTATTGACAGGGCGCTGGAACAATACCTGCAATTGGGCTATTCCGAAAACTGGATTAACCAACGTCTGAAAAGCATTGAAATACGCAAAGAATTAACAGATGAGTGGAAAAAAAGAGGCCTGAAAGAAGGACAGCAATTTGCAACCCTTACAGATATTATTACCAAAGCATGGGCCGATAAAACCACCAAAGAATATAAAGTATTAAAAGGTTTAAAGAAAGAAAACCTGCGGGATAATATGACCAATACCGAACTGATTTTAAATATGCTTGCCGAAGCATCTGCCAAAGATATTTCGGCAGCAGTAAAGCCCGAAGGTTTTGAAGCCAGTAAAAAAGTGGCCAAGCAGGGAGGCCATGTTGCCAAAGTTGCAAGGCGGGCATTGGAATTACGAACGGGTAAAAAAGTGGTTACTGCATTAAATGCAAAAACAAATTTGCAGTTGAAGAATAAAAAATGAGTAAGAAGACCCTAGAGTTTTTTTCGGGGCTTTTTTTTGGTATATAGTTTTGGTTCGTGCGGCGCTAACCAGGGTGGCGATTTATTTTAAAATTTCATTCCGGTCGTTGAGATTTCGACCAATGAGGAGACATCTGTGTTTGAGATGGTTGACTTATTTAAAGATGATATTTATAAATTTCGTAGTTACCTTACACCAGCTATTCGATTTTTTAAAACAATTTTTATGCGAACAAGAGTTTATACTTTGAGCTTTATTTTGTGTTTTGGACCCTTCATTTCTAGTTATTCCCAATCTACTAAACTATACAAGAAAGATTCTATAGAGTTGAATATTCAATTTTCCAGATTTCAAACGGCCGTTCTTACAACAGATACAACTACGCTTGTACAATTATATAGCAATGATGCGGTGAGTCTTGTACAGAATAATCCTATTTTAACTGGTATTGAAAGTATTATGATGCGATGGAGAAAAGCTTTTAAAATGCCTTTTCAGCTAAAATTAAATTTACAAAGAATGGAAATAAATTCTGGACATAAAGCTTCCTGTTTTGGAACATTTATTATTTATTCACAATCAAATGAGGTTTTAGCAACCGGCAAATGGCTTCAACTGTGGAGAAGAGAAAAAGCTGTATGGAAGATGTATCTGGAGATGGATAATTTCAATGCCTCATCTAATAATCAGAAAAAGAATTAA
>JANMWP010000348.1:0-1513 GCA_031394065.1 Chitinophagaceae bacterium | reverse complement strand
TTTAACCCGGGGCGATGGCGGGCAGAATTTAATTGGTGATGAGCAAGGCGTTGATCTTGGCTTGATACGCACACAGGAATTACTGGCAGCCCGTCGTATTGATGGTGCTGAGCAGTTCTTCAGTCGTGCATTTGATTTTGGGTACAGTAAAAGCCCAGAAGAAGCCATGAAGTTTTGGGGCCACGATAAAATATTAAGCGATGTGGTTTGGGTGATACGCAAATTCCGTCCGGATGTGATAATCACCCGTTTTCCTACAACAGGTGAAGGTGGGCATGGTCATCATACCGCTTCGGCTATACTTGCAGGAGAAGCTTTTGATGCGGCTGCCGATCCCACAAAATTTCCGGAGCAGTTAAAATACGTTTCGGTTTGGCAGGCAAAACGCCTTCTTTGGAACACCTTTAATTTTGGCAGTACCAACACACAAAGCAATGATCAGTTTAAAATGGAATGTGGTGATTATAATCCGATACTGGGTAAAAGTTATGGCGAGATTGCAGCTGCCAGCCGCAGCCAGCACAAGAGCCAGGGCTTTGGCGTTCCTGCGCAAAGAGGCAGTGTTATTGAATATTTTAAAACCATTAAAGGACCGGTACCGGTTACTGATTTGATGGATGGCATAAATACCGGTTGGGACAGGCTTTTATTTGGAGGACAATTAGTAAGCAGGCCTGCCAGAGAAGACAATGCCCCAAATTTAATTGATTCAATTATAAAAACATTTTCTGTTGAACATCCCGAAAAAAGCATAGCTCCGCTGGTAAGATTATCTGATAAAATTGAATCGGTTTCTGATGATTACTGGAAAGATCAAAAATTAAATGCAGTTAAAGAAATTATTCAAAACTGCAGCGGATTATTTATGGATGCCACAACCAATACACAGTATGCTGTGCAGGGCGACAGCCTTAAAATAAATTTAGTGGTTAACAACCGCTCCGGTGCAAATATTTTAAGTGCCGATGCCCATTTAAATGATGATTATGTAATTTTTGATCAGCTTAAGAAAAACACAAATGCTGTTCAGACTTATACCATGTTCATAAGGCCATCTGCAAAACTTACGCAACCTTACTGGCTGCAAAGCCCGATGGAAAAAGGAAGTTTTAATGTAACCGATCAACAGCAGATTGGCAAAGCAGAGAGTGATCCGTTCAGTGTTGTATTCAGTATGCTGATTGAAGGGAAGGAATTTAAATTTACAAAACCGGTGCGGTATAAATTTACCGATCCGGTGAAGGGGGAGTTGTATCAACCGGTGAATATCATTCCGGCATTCTCCGCAAAGTTTATTCCAAAACTGTTAATAAATGGCGGGCATACCGATTTTGAAATCAAGTCATTCAAAGAAAAAAACGAGTTTAAAAATTATGACAAGAAATTTGCGGAAAAAAATTTAAAACCTGACCATGATATGATGCTGGAAAAAAATCAAATCGTAAGAGTAGCATATAGTGACTGGCATTATATAGCATGGTATGATAGTATTGGTAATCAGCAACCATCAATC
>JANMWP010000329.1:0-2264 GCA_031394065.1 Chitinophagaceae bacterium | reverse complement strand
CATTCAGAAAAAAAATCATACTGCGTTAAAAAATGCGCTTGCTCAAATACCCGAAGTAAGTTTTAGAAGAATACCGGATGAAAGCGGCGACAGCTGCACTTTTCTCAGTTGGTTTTTACCAACCGAAGAAGCTACCAGGGCCGTTGTTGAAGAACTAAAAGTACAAAATATTTTAGCCGGTAATTTTTACTGGTACGTTAATAACTGGCATTATATCAGCAAGTGGGACCACCTGAAAAACGCCGTAACCTTAAACAGTCTGCACCCTGATTTAAAAGCTGCAGTTATTCATCATGCTACAAAAGATTTTGCAGCAAGCGATGCCATCATGAGCCGTTGCATATCTACCGCTATTGGTTTAGCCTGGACAGATGAGCAATTGAAAAATAAGTGCAATCAAATGGTTAGTGTGATAAAAAAAGTGTTGAGTGAACAAAAGGTAGCATTGTAAAAAATACTTCTGCAAATACAAACGGCAATTTTATAGTTGCCGTTTTTTTATTTCCTAATGTGAAGGCAAAATACCTGCATTCGGTTTTCCTTCCAGGTAATTATTGTATTGCAAAGTTCCCAATCTAAACCTAAGCGGAATTTTTGTTGCTTTCTCAAATTGCAATTCTTTTTTACAGAAAAATCCGAACCCACGTGTATAAAAATCTGCACTGATAACAGAACAGGAAATTGGATTTAACCGGATTGCCGGATTTAAATTGATTACCGGTTGCTGCTGTACTTTGATATCGGGCTTTTTAAAATAATTATGAAATGCAATGTTTTTATATCCCTGGTATGTCGGTTTTACATTAAATAGGTTTTCATTACCCGAAATTTTATTACCTGCATTTTGGCAAAAAGCGCCGCCTACCACAAAAATCATGCAGAAAAATAAAATTTTACCTTTTTTATACATATTGCTAGCACTTATCTCTGTAAATTTACGTTGTTTATCAAAGTATGGATTAATTTATTTTAATCTGTTGAGTGTTTTACCCTAATCGAAATGTGTATATGGCTTTAAGTCAGGGACTATATCAAAAACAATTACAAAAATTATCGCCACAGCAAATTCAGTTAATGAAATTGCTGCAGGTGCCTACTGCCCAGCTGGAGGAAAGGATAAAAGAAGAAATTGAAGAAAATCCTGCGCTGGAAGAAGCCGAAGACGGCCACGAAACCGAATATGATGAAGCTAAGGATGAATTTTCGGACACGGAAACCGATGAAAAAGAATTGGATGGCGGTGTGGATGAATATGACAATATCGACATCAGTGAATATGTAAATGATGGTGATGATGAAGTGGGAGACTATAAACTTAAAGACAGTAATTATCCGGAAATTGATGAGAACAGGGTTATTCCCATAAAGGTTGAAAGGGGTTTTAATGAATTGATGCTTGAGCAACTGGGCATGCTCACCATTGATGAGCATCAGAAAAAAGTAGCCCTTCAAATTATCGGCAACCTGGATGATGATGGGTACTTGAGAAGAGAATTTTCGGCTATTGTTGATGACCTTGCCTTCAGGCAGAATATTACAACAACCGAAGAAGAAATTGCCCAACTGGTTTTACAGATACAACAGTTTGATCCGCCAGGCATTGCTGCCAGAAACCTGCAGGAGTGCTTATTACTGCAGCTTGAGAGAAAAATGCATGAAGGCAGGCATGTAGAAATAGCCATTAAAGTACTTGAAAAATATTTTGATGAGTTTACCAAAAAACATTACGAAAAAATACAGCGGGGATTAGATTTAAATGACGACCAGCTAAGGGAGGTAATAAACCAGATCATTAAATTAAATCCCAAGCCTGCGGGCTCGGTTGGCGAAAACACCAGGGCCGAAAGTTATGTGGTGCCCGATTTTTTTATTTACAACAATGCAGGTAAACTTGAGTTAACACTCAACAATAAAAACGCCCCCGATTTGAGGATTAGTGAAGGATACCGGGATATGCTGAAAGAATATGACCGGGGTACCAAAAAAGACAAGCGCCAGAAAGAAGCGGTCATTTTTATCAAACAAAAAATTGATGCTGCCAAATGGTTTATTGATGCCATCAAGCAACGGCATAATACGTTGATGAATACCATGGAGGCTATCATGAATTATCAGCATGCTTTTTTTATATCGGGAGAGGAAACCGATTTACGGCCCATGATTTTAAAACACATAGCTGAAGAAACCAACCTCGATATTTCAACTGTAAGCCGCGTTGCCAACAGTAAATTTGTACAAACCGAATTTGGAACTTACCGGTTAAA
>JANMWP010000309.1:0-2207 GCA_031394065.1 Chitinophagaceae bacterium | reverse complement strand
GCAACCGGATTTAAAAAACGAAATCCCTTTTCTTTCCCTAACACCTTTCAAGATTGAAACTTTCTCCCTTTCACGCCATACCATTATCCAGATCAGGCATCAGCACATTGTCGCCTTCTATCATAAATGCCATCTTGTAGTAATCAATATTTTCGGCCACCCATTTATCACGCAGTTTCCATTCTCTGAAAATGTCATTGGTTACCAGTAAGCACCCTTCCGTTTTTACAAACTCAATCAAAAAAACATCGGCTGATGTTTCTGCGGGTGCGATGCTGTATTCGCAAATACGCTCCAGTTCCTCCAGTCTTTCCTTATCTGCAAGCTTATGGCGCAGACTTGCATCGGCAATAATGGTTATTTCGGTAAAGCCTTTTCCAATGAGTTTGTTAACTACTTTTATCATATTTGCAACCATGGGTATTGCTTTGTTATTGCCCATTGCAGCGTGTGCTACATTCGATCCATCCAGCACCACTTTACGCTGATTGAGCTGTTTAGTTTCAAAATATTCTCCTTCGGTATCATAAATACCAAACCTTCTTGCACTATCCTTCGTTGTTAAGAAATGGGTGAGGTCGTGTATTGTATGTAATGACCTGGTAAGCCATTCAGGAAACTCGTTATTATCAGTATATTTATAAGAATTAACTACCTCCGAAAAAAGCTCGTTCAATTTATTGATGGATACTTTTTTTCCTTGTGGAAGTTTACTGATAACAGAAAGTAATATGCGTTCATCATAATTTGCTACAGATGTTTCCAGTTTGGATAGTTCTGCAAACTTATTAAGATCGTTAATATCTCTTATCTTTTTATCCATTGCTCCGTAATAAATCTCTCCTGCAGGAAAGCCCCTGTGCAAACCATCTTCATAATCAGCTAAATTTTTATACCCTTTTTCCATTGCAGAACTATAATTATGAGCATCTTTAAATCCAAGGTCTGAAGCAGTTTTAAAATGCTGGTAATCTGTAAATCCTTTTGAGGAAGCGTAGTTATATAACGAATAGGGATTCAGAATTTCTTCGTCAATTGCAAAAAAATCTTTTTCATTTTGCAGTTCACAAAATTCCTCATATCCTTCAATATAACCCTGCGATTTTATTTTTTCAAAAACACCAATATCTGCAATACCAGCTTCTTTTACCAGCTGATAATCCTGGTAAGTTGAATAGCCGTTTGCTCTTGCTTCGTAAAATAAAACAGCATCTGCAAAACCGGCTTTTACTGCTTCCTTATAATCCTCAATGGTATGATAACCTAATGTTGGATGGCCTATAAATATGCCTTGCTGCATGCAGGCAAAATAATACTGATCGTCTTTTTTAAGTATAAACAAAGTATTAGGCGTACAGAAGCTGATGTAGCGTATAAACTCATCCATAGTAATAAACTGAAGCGACAATCCATGGCCTGGCATAGCTGCTTCAAAGTATTTTATTGTAGCCTGTTGTTTCATTTTATCAGCGGTTTAATCTATTGAAAGGGTTTTTCTTAATGTCATTTCCTGCGCCGTTATTTCTTCGGCAGCAGATGCTGGTTTTAAAGTCGTTATCAACACAGGTACTAATTTTCGGCTTTCAGCTTCCGGAATCTGCCGTATAATTTCAATAGTATCCTGTAATGAGACTTTTATAAATTCAAAGTATTTAAAAAGCAACGACTTTGGTATCATACCCAGTAAAATTGAGCCTACATCACTGCTATTGGAAGCATTGTTTTTATAATTGTTAATAAGGGGCGTTTTATTTATACTTGCTGCCAGGTTTTTTGCTGCAGCAATTACATCGTTCTGCAAATAATTAAAAGCTTCAACAGGGTTTGCATGCAATGTTGTAAATGTGTTTACAGCAATTTGAAAATTTTCAATGCCTTCCATCATCTCAAAACGCAAGGTATTCAGATCAGCAACAGACAAAACATTATAATCAGGACATGTGTTTAACTCCTGTAAAAAGCCTTTGTGGGAAAAGGTATTCAATGCAGGCATTTCATCATCGCCCGGATCAAATTCGGATGAAAAAAGCAGGTCGGTTAAAACAAAAACAGTAGGATGTTCATTGTCATCCTCATCCAGGTTTAATGTAAGCAGGTCGCTTAATTTACTGCCGCCATCTATTTCTTTTTCAGGATCGCTGGAGGATACAAAGTATTCGCTGTAAGCAGGAGTATCTTCTGCTGGTTCAAGATCGGTTAAGCCTGCC
>JANMWP010000308.1:0-2613 GCA_031394065.1 Chitinophagaceae bacterium | reverse complement strand
TTTGGCGGCCCCACCAATGATTTTTGCAATGCCATTAAATTAGATGCGTTTGGCGACATCTACATAAACGGGTATTTTGAAAATACGGCAGACTTTGATCCCGGTACCGGTGTTTTTAACCTGGTTTCGGCAGGTGCTACCGATATTTTTGTTTGCAAATTAAGCAACAACGGAAATCTATTGTGGGCACAGCGCATTGGCGGGCCTTCATCTGATGTGGCTTTTGCCATTGACCTTGATGAACAGAATAATGTGTACAGTACCGGGTTTTATTGGGCTACAGTTGATTTTAACCCTGGTGCCGGAACCTTTAATTTAACATCAACCGCATTGGGCGATGGGTATGTTTTAAAATTAAATACCAATGGCAGCTTTATTAATGCTGTAAGATTGGGTGGCAATAGCCGGGTGCGTTGCATTAGCCTGAAGCTGGATAAAATAAATCACTTTTATGTGGCCGGACATTTTGATGGAGCGGCAGATTTTGATCCCGGCAGCGGAACTGTTTTATTGAATTCTCCGGTTGATGATGACGATATATTCATTGGAAAATATGATCTGGATTTAAACCTCACCTGGGTTAAACAAATTGAAGGCCCGTCTTTTCAAAAAGTATTTGATATTGATTTGGATGCTGCAGGTAATGTTTACACAACCGGCCACTATAATGGGACTGCCGATTTTGATCCCGGCCCCGGCGAACATAAACTTACTGCAATTGCCGATCCCGATATTTTTGTTTTAAAACTTACGCCTGTTGGTGAATTTGTTTGGGTGGCCCAGGCAACCGGTTCTTTTTTTGGAAGTGGTTATTCAATTAAGGTAGATAAATCGAATAATATTTATGTGGGCGGCACTTTTGAGGGAACAAAAGATTTTGATCCCGGGCCAGATGAAATGAAACGAACTTCGGCAGGGCAAAGCGAAATGTTTATTCAAAAACTGCGTCAATGCCCCAATGCTGCCATTGCACAAACTTTAAATGTAATTACCTGTACCACTTTTAAACTCGGTAATAAAACGTACGATTCTACCGGTACTTACACCCATCTTGTTTTAAATACCATGGGCTGCGACAGCATCGTCATCACACTTAATCTTACAATAACCAGAATCATAAATAACGTAACGGCAAATATTTGTCAGGGCGAATTTTATGTTGCCGGTGGAAATCCTCAAACCAAATCAGGCATTTATTACGATACGTTGAAAACCGTTGCCGGATGCGATTCTGTGGTGGTTACGCAATTAACTGTTCGGGAAAAACCAAAGCCTTTTTTGGGTTCAGATAGAAATATTTGCGAAGGACAGGCTTTAATTCTTAACCCCGGTAATTTTGAAACCTATCTCTGGCAGGATTTATCAACCACACAAAAATACACCGTTACCATACCGAGCACTTACCTGGTTACAGTTACCAATGCATTCAATTGCAAAGCAGCTGCCAGGGTTATTTTCAAAAACATAGTTAAGTTGCCAGCAAATTTTTTACCTGCCAACCAGGATTTGTGCAGCGGCAATGTTTTAAAAATAAATGTACCGGGTTATAAATCCTATGCATGGAACACAGGTGCAACAACTACCAATATCAATATAAAAACCGGCGGCAATTATTTTTTAACTGTAACTAATTTTGATAACTGTGTAGGTACAGATTCAATAAGCGTTCAACAGGTGAATTGTATTCCCATTGGCATACCCAATGCTTTCAGCCCCAATAACGATGGTAAGAATGATCTTTTTAAACCAACAATTAATACCGAAATTCAGGATTATCAATTACGCATTTACAACCGGGTAGGCCAGCTTATTTATCAAACCAACAATTATACAGCAGGCTGGGATGGACGTTTTAAAGGACAACAACAATCATCCGATAATTATATTTACCAGATTAGTTTTAGTAATGCAGAAGGCAAGCGGCTTGAGTATAAAGGGAATATTTTGTTGATCAGGTGAAACTGAAATCCTGCCGTTTTAAGGCCTTTTTATTGAGTTATCCATATAAAAAATCCTTTCCTCCTAACCCCTGATTCCTCATTCCCAATTCCATATCAAAATTTCCCTTTTCTCCCTTATCTTTGCCGCCTAAAATTAAAACCCATTGGCTACCAAGTTTTCTAAAGAAACCTATTTGTACTGGTACGAACTGATGCTGCTTTTACGCCGCTTCGAAGAAAAAACAGGCCAGTTATATGGTATGCAGAAGATTCGGGGTTTTTGTCACCTGTACATTGGGCAGGAGGCAGTTGCAGCCGGATGTATGACAGCAACAACTCCCGATGACAAATTTATAACCGCTTACCGTGATCATGCTTTGGCAATTGCCAAGGGTATTACACCAAAAACCTGTATGGCCGAGTTGTATGGTAAAGCAACGGGTTGCAGCAAGGGAAAGGGTGGCAGCATGCACTTTTTTGGGGTAAAAGAAAATTTCTTTGGCGGTCATGGTATAGTAGGTGCACAAATTGGTACCGGTGCCGGATTGGCTTTTGCCGAAAAATACCGGGGTACAAATAATGTGGTACTTTGCTTTTTTGGTGATGGTGCAGCCAGGCAGGGTATGCTGCACGAAACCTTTAATATGGCCATGCTTTGGGATTTGCCGGTTGT